>JBAVUV010001038.1:0-16560 GCA_049696955.1 Candidatus Sulfotelmatobacter sp.
ATCCCTAGAAGGAGTTGCCGGCCAACACTCTACGCGGCAACTTCTGCCTTGCGATCTTGCGGTAGGTTTAGCAAACGTTCCAGAACGCGAATATATTTGTCCGCGGTTTCGCGACGTGAAAACTTACGCACCACATATTCCCTGCCGTTCCGTCCAAGTTGGGCAGCCATTTCCGGATTCGCCGCCAGCAAACGAATGGCGCTCGCCAGAGCATCAGAATTTTCCGGCTCAATCACGAGCCCACCGCGAGCTTCTTCCAGAATCTCCCGCGCCTGGCCTTCTACGCCAAGAATCACCGGGCGTGCGCACGACATGAACTCCAGCATTTTTGTGGGAATCACCGTCTTGAATAAATCGGCTTTCTTGAGCAGTACCAGGCAGACATCCGACGCACAAATATAAGCCGGAATTTGCTCACGTGGCCGCTGATCGACAAATCGTACATTCTCAAGACCGTGCTCTTGAGCCCGGGCTACGATACTCGCCTTTTCGGTGCCCTCTCCCAAAATAAGAAAAACGATCTCGGGATTCGAATGCCGCAACCGAGCGGCGGTTTCGATAATCGTGTCCAACCCATGCGCCATTCCTATTGTGCCGATATAAGACACCACGAACTTTCCCTCTGCCCCTGATTGCCTCTTCACAGCGGTCGCAGAGTCCGGAGAGAAAAGCTGCGTCTCCACTCCGTTCTCGATCACGGAAATTTTCTCTCGCGGCACTCGCCAGTGCTCCACCAGATAATCTTCAAAAGCCGGCGTGACCACCACAACTCGATCCGAGCGCCGGTAAAGAAATCCCGCGATCATTGCCAGGCAATGGTGCAGAAACGAATCCCCGCCGCCCATGCCCACCGCGGTCAGCGATTCGGGCCAGAGGTCGCGAACCTCAAACACGAAAGGGACGCGCTTCCAGCGCGCCACACACCAACCGGAGAGCCCCACCAGCAACTGCGGCGACGTCGCAATTACAAGGTTAGGCCTCGATAACAAAATTCCTGTGCTTGCAGCAGAAATGCAAAATGAACAGTAGTTCAAAATCCGCTCATATGCCTTCCGATTCGGAAACGGCAGGAGCCACGACCGAACCACATGGATGCCATCTTTTTGTTCGCGGACCACCAGCCGCCGGAACTTGTCGCGATACTCGCGCGGCACCACGCCGGTAGGATGATTTGGAAAGCCCGTCAACACTGTCACGTCATGCCCTGCGGCAACCCAATGCCGCGACAGCTCAACGGCACGCGCTGCGGGTGCGCCCATCTCCGGAGGGAAATATTGCGAGATGTAAAGAATCTTCATGAGACCGCGAGCAATTTTCAGGAAGCTCTATTCACGACGCCTGATCGAAGCCGTTTACCTCGGTAGGTTGGTCTATCCTCGAAATTTCTCTTACGATCACCGGTCGACCTAAACAACGCGACTCCTCCAGCGCGAACGTTGCCAGCATGGTTTCAACAATTTGGTGAAACGGAATTGGCGATTCCGAGCCCGTTTGAATCCCCGCTACAAACGCCTCGAACTCCCCGCAGTGCCCTTTGTCCTGACGCAGCCGCGAGCGAAACACTCGTTTCTTTCCGCCGCGGACCAACTCCAGTCGACGAAAGTCTTCGAGCACCGCGACGCTGCCCCCGCCGAACACTTCGATTCGCTCTTTGGAGTACGCTTTGTCTCCATTTGCCAGGTAGCTGATGGTCCCCTGCGAACCATCGGCAAAGCGCAGCGAACACACAACATTGTCGTTGCTGTATTTGTCTGGGTCGGATAAGGCTGAGCTGGATAAGGCTGAATTAGCCAAGCTGCGAGTTTCAACTTCCACAGGTACGGAGTCCGTTAGAAAGCAGAGCAGGTCCACAAAGTGGCAGACCTCGCCCAGGATGCGTCCTCCGCCCTGCAGCGGATCGTTGATCCAGTGATCCGCAGGAAGGAAGCCGGCATTCACCCGATAATGAAGCGCCAAAGGCTCTCTCGCCTCTCGCAGGAACTTTTTCATGCGTACCGCCAACGGAGCGAAGCGCCGATTGAAGCCAACCATGAGCAGCCGGCGAGCGGAAGCTGAATTTTCATAAGCCGCTACGATTTCCTTCAACTCTTCTTCATTCAGACAGAGAGGTTTTTCGCAGAAGACGTGCTTGCCGCCCTGTAGTGCCGCAATTACTTGCCGGGCGTGCAGATGATGGCGCGTAGCGATGACAACGGTGTTGACTGCGGGACTGTTGAGAATCTCAGCTTCATTCGTAGTGCAGGATGCAAATCCGAATTTGTCAGCCGCGTGCCGGGCATGAGATCCGTTGGCCGCGCTCGCCGTGACTAAATCAACTCCACGCACTCGCTTGAGCGCAGGAAGCAGCGTACTCATGGCGAAGCTACCCGCGCCGAGCAGTCCGACGCGTACAGATTTCTGGCCGCCGACCGGCAGACCGGAAGCCGAAATCTGGATGTATTGCGTATCCTGCGCGTCCTCAGGATACGAGAGCAGGATGCCCAGAAACGGCTCTTGCGTTTTCCCGGTGATCAGATCGTAAGCTGACCGTGCTTGCGCGATCGGGAAACGATGCGTTATCAGGGAATGCAAATCCAACTTGCGATCGGCAAGCAGCTTGAGAAAAGTGTCCATGTTGCGCGTTTCCGTCCAACGCACATAGCCGATGGGATAGTCGATTCCCTTTTGTTCGTACGCCGCATCGTAGCGGCCGGGCCCGTAAGAACGCGAAATTCGAAAGTCGAGTTCTTTCTCGTAAAACGTTCTTCGGGGAATGTCCATGGCGACCGTTCCCACGGCAACCACCGTGGCTCGATTGCGCGCGATCGCTCCAGCAAGATTCACAGGATCATTGCTGGCGGTTTGCGCGGCAATCAGAACAGAGTCCACCCCATGTTCAGCAGAGTGCTGCAGGCATAAATCCAGAAATGTGGAAGACGCGGTGCTCACTGCGTCCGCTCCAAGCCGCAAAGCGAGGTCGGCACGCTCGGCAGAGATATCCATTCCGAGTACAGTACATCCCGCCGTCTTGAGAATCTGCACCATCAGTTGACCCAGCAGACCGAGTCCGATGACAGCCACAACATCCCCTAGCTTGACGTCTGCGGTGCGTATTCCATGCAAAGCTACCGCCCCCACCGTGGTAAAAGCAGCTGCGTCGAAACTGATCGCCTCGGAAGGTATGCGCGCCATCAGCAACCGCGGAATGCAGGCAAACTCCGCGTGCACCGCGTGCCCAGCACCAGCGCACGCCACGCGGTCTCCGGGATTTATGCCGGTCACTTCTTCGCCCACGGCCACAACAGTCCCAGCGCTGCTATACCCAAGCCCGAGCGGTTGATCGAGACGGCTGCGCACCGCAGATACTGTCGAAACGAATCCATCGCGGCTGATCTTGTTGAGCACTTCGCGAACCAGATCCGGCCTCATTCTCGCTTTCTGCAACAGGTTCTTTCCCGCGAACTCCGAAGCTGCCCGCTCCGTACCCGCCGAAACCAACGATGCCACAGTGCGAACCAGTACGCATCCCGCCAGCAATTTGGGCGCGGGAACTTCCACCACCGTAATTGCCGCGCTGCGCGCATCCTGGAAGGCCTGTTTCATGCTTTGAACTCACGCACTGGAAACGAATCCGTTTCTGAAGACACCACCGTTTTCGCTGCCACACTCACGCGATACTCAGATACCTTCGCGGATTCCGCGTGTAATTTGTCACGCAATATGACGACTTCTCCGTCTCGCAATTCGAAAGTGCACCTTTCATCCGTAAGAACCACGGTCACGAATCGAATTGGTAACCGCGATCGAGCCCGCTGCACCAACGATACCGCGGGACGGAGTTCACCATATGTGGAAGCTTCCCACCCGAGCAACGGCGCCTCTATGTTTCCAAAGTTGGATGTCCCATTAATCCCAATCGGCTTTCCCGGTCGCACAATCGCGGCACTGCCCGGAACACTCGAAACAATGCTCCAGCGAATCCGCGCAACGTCTGACGTGAATACGACTTGAAAAGGCGAGTCAGCAACCTCGAATGGCAGATCAGCGGAGAGCCAATGCAAACACACATTATGCTCGGCGGCCTCAACCTCACTTGATATGTCATCCACAATAACCCAACCCGAACCGCGCAGCCATTGCACCGCACGGCGATGCGTCACGCCCAGCCGTCTGTAGCCATCGTGCTCGCCCTTAAAGCGGTCGGCACAGGCATGACTGTTCGACGCATAGGCGCGGCCCGAAGCTTGTGCCCAGTCAACCCAAAGAAAGCGGCCAACCCGGCGCATCTGGTCCTGATCATCGACTGTTACAGTATTATGAACCGCAGTCCCGGCGAATCCATTATTCCACGGCGCTGATCCGTTGTAGAGATAGGTTCCGGGATCGCGAGCCAGATTCATTCCCCTCCACCATAGATCCACATGCAACTGATCTGCCTGAAAAGGCCGTCGAGTATATCGGCCGGCGCGGATCAGAGCCCAGGAAGTCTGATCGCCCAGACAAAAATATCCAGTTTGTGCTGAGGCAACCAGACAGGACTCTTGCCTCTGCGCTGGCTTGACGCCGAACCAAAGCGCAGCCTCATCCCAGGGACCGCAATTCAAACCAGGCTGATTCAGAACCGCCGCGCCCAACTGCACGAGCGGACGAAAATCGTGATACGACGCCGTTGCGAGCGGAAAAATCAAGCTGCCATCATCGGAGCCGTAGTTCGGAGCAAGTCCGCTGACGGGGTCAACCCACTGACGGATAAAGTCATATGCGGATCGTGCGCGCTCGCGAATTTCTTCGTGAAGCGGAGCAGAATAAATTTCGCCCAGTCGCAACGTCCACAACAACAAATGCAGAACCATACGCTGGTAGTTGAACGAATGCTGTTGCGAAACACCCTCGGGCGTAATGTGGTCAAGAACGGCGGCGTGCAACAAATGCGCGCCAAGGTTTTGCCACGCTTGCGCCTCCGCCAATTCTGAATAAAGAGTGCCCGCCGTCCAAAGACCAACCGCCTCGCTAATCAAGTGATTGCTGCGCTGGGAGCGTGCGTAGCCGATCGTCTGCGCGGTGCGCCACGCATGAGCGGCAATCATTGAGACGAGCAGTGCCAGGCGCTCGTCCGTAGTCGATGGCGAGTCGATGAAAGCATGCAGCGCGAATGACCAGGCAAGGATTCGCAGCGAACACTCTTGACCACAAATCCACAGTGGACCGCCCATCGGCGGACTCTGACTCGCCCAGTCTTCAATCGCGCTCCAAAATGCCTGCGGAATTCGGTCGTCGCCGCTCAGTGCGTAAGCGCGAACCAACGGATAGACAAACAAGAATCTCGAAGGCTCCAAAATAAATTTTAGATCGCCGTAAACAGGCGAGGCAAATCGCATCTGAGTCCACGATTGCTGAGGCGAAACAGTCTGTCCAGTTACAGGATTGCGAAACCATCTGGGCGGAAAACCACAGTCGAACTGCAGTTGGCCGAAAAACGGCAGCCTGCCTTGAAGGATGTCCTCCCCGTCAGTGAGAACAGATTTTTCTCCTTCGGGTCCGATCATTTCCCGGATTCTTGTTCCCAGCGCCTGCACATCGTGGAAAAAAAATCGGCGCGTGCCATTCCGCCGAGCAGTCCGGATCCGATCTAGCTGAGCGCCGGGTGCGATTTTCTTCAAGTCCCAAGAATCCCAACCCTGCACGGAGCGCATTCTCCACGACAACAAGCCACTGCCGCGCTGCAATTCATATTGCAGGCGCAGCATGCCGTCGCGCATCCCGAAGCTGCGGCTGACCTGCAGCATGGTATCGATCTTATTCATCGGCTTACCAATGCACAGTACCGGCGACAGTGGCGCGGCGGCTTGCAACGAGCCGTTCAGCAGCTCGCGCCTGCAGCCATTCATGCATGACAAAGAATTGACGATCGTCGGCTGGATCCGGATCATTTAACTCAAACCGTGGAGTTGCGCGGATCGTACCGCGCGCTAGGCCTTCAATCACTTCTCCGATTTTGTCGACGCCTGATGCAATGAGACGATTGCGCAAGTCATTGAGCGATTCGCAGCAAGTTGCATCGGGTAACTCAAATCTCCGCAGAATGGGACCGGTATCGATTCCGGCGTCCATGTAATGGAAGGTGATGCCCAGCGGAACACCTTGCAGCAACGACCACTCCGGACTGCTCATGCCGCGAACCTCGGGTAACAACCCCAGATGCACGTTAAGGATGCCAAGGCGCGGCAGTCCCAATATCTCCTTCCGCAAAATGTTGCCACCAGTGAAAATAATTAAATCGGGGGACCATTCCCGGAGACGCGCGATCGAGTCTGGCGAATTCTGATCATGGCAAACGGCAACTGGAAAATCGTAACGCGTCGCTACTTCCCGCAGGTTGCGAAACATTCCATGCTCATGTTTGAGCAAGCCTTCGAGGTAAGGATTTCTCGTTTCCGCCTGCCCGTCGCCGCGCGGAGAAATTAGCTTCGTTCTCGCGTACTGGGCAACTTCCGCTACACCCCATTGTCCAATCTTGCGCAACAATGTTGCCCGGTTCAAGGAGGAAAGCGTCAAAGCTCCTACCGGAATTTCTCCCAGTTGGGCCGTTCGCACTGCCATGGCACATGATGTTTCGCTATATAAGCTGGAACTGAGAATTACGATGCGCATGGCAATGCCCCAACGTCTACTGTTTGGAGAGATCGCGTCAACCGCCGTTCCAACATAAGGGCATCCGCAAAAAATTTGCACCCCCAACTTATGTAACGCAATGGCTGGTACGCTCCCCACACGGGATACGATCCACTCACTCCGCCATCGACGCCACGCCGTCCCTCAGTTAAAACCAATCGCTTCAGCATCTCATTCATCTTCAGCGCCGCGTTGAGATACCGCAGGTCGTCCGTCATTTCAAACAAGCGCAGCCACACGCACGACATCTGAGCATTCCCGGTCAGACATGCGAATTGCGCTCCGCGCTTAAAATCAGCTTCGTAGGCACCAGGCAAATATTTATTGTTTTCAAACCTGCGCAGCAAAACCCACGCCGACTTCGCAATTTTCTGGAAAGCGTCGTCTCGCCGCCGCAACCTGCCGCATTCCAGAACGCCCTGCAACACGTAAGCAATGAAGTGCAAATAATCAGGATGGCCGCGCAGATTGATGCCGTCAAACCAGCCGCTGGGCCTCCATTGCGACAAAACCCAATCGAGATTTCTTTCCGCCGCATTGCCGTATTTTTCGTCAGCCACGCGTCCAGATAATTCTGCCAGCGACCATGCAACCATGCTGTAGTACGTGTGAGCCGTCCCTTGATAAGCGCCGGGGCCAGACCACGATCCGTCTGGCTGCTGCATATCGACCAGCCAATCGCCCGCAGAAACTGCTGCTTTCACAATCTCCGGACGCTTCGTCTCCGCATAAGCGCGAACCAATCCTTGCAAGATCTGTCCCGTGTTAAACACCGACGGCTGCGCTTCATTTCCATGGAATATGCCGTGCAGTCCTCCGGGGAAAGCGCCGGTTGGCATTTGCAGGGAAAGCAACCACCGCGTGGAGCGCTCCGCCGCTTCCGCGCAGCGGCCGTCGCCGGTTGCGTCTGCAAGGTCATACAGCGTAGGGACGATATAACCCGTAACTTCCGGATACGATTCCGAATATCCAGTAAGGAGGCTATAGTAAGCCGCAATACCTCCATCGCGCCGTTGAGCGTGAAGCATCCAGCGCAACAATGCGCGCAAAGTTTCTTCGCTACTCCGCTTTGTGCTTGCGTATGAGTAAAGATGCCGCTGTTCGAAGCTGACTCGCAATTTGTCGGAGATCAGTTTCTGCAACAACGGAACGACGCGCTGTGGTCCTCGCAGCAGGCCAGTCGCTTCAGTCAGCGCCTTCGCGATTTGAGCAGTCTTAGCCCTGTGGTGGCCGTTGGCCCCGCACGCATCGCTGAAGGCACTCATCGACGCATCCGCACAAGATTGAGTTTCAGTCGGCTGGGCAAGTTCAAGCAGTAGCAGCCTCAACTGTGTGACTGAACTCCTCTGTCCTTTGCTGTGCTCCGGCATCCAGAAAGATTCTCATCCAGTGTTCCAGTGTTAAGAACTGCCAGATTTGCATCGACCAATCTTCCGTCCCGGAACGATGTTCGTCAACAAAACGCCGCACAACTTCCGGACGGAACAAACCGCGCTTTCGAATGTTCGTCTCCGAGAGCAGATCATCCACCATTTCGCGCAAATCGTTCGCCAGCCAGTAGTCCACCGGAGCCGCGAAACCAGCCTTCGGCTGCCGCAACACTTCGGCGGGTAGCACATCCCGCATCGCTCGGCGAAAAATGTACTTCGTCGTGGGGCGGAAGAATCCTTTGAGCTTGAGGTCCGGCGGAATATTCCAGGCGGCAAACTCGGCCAGTTCACGGTCGAGAAACGGCACCCGCACCTCCACCGACGACGCCATACTCATCTTGTCGTTATAGTTCAGATTAAGACTTGCCATAAAAATCTTGGTGTCGAGATAAAGCATTTGGTTGAGGAAGTCGGCATCGCGCACTGAGTCAAAACTGGAAAGGTGGCGAGTCGCCGGATCCGATTGGCGAAGTTGATCTTGAACCTCCAGCGTATACAGATTCATTTTCTGCACACCGTTCAAATAGGTGCAGTTTCGAATGAAGCCATCTTCCGGTGAAAGGGACGCACTGCGAGCCATCTTCTTGGCCAATCGCACGCTCCCTTTCATGGCGGTGCCTCGCAGGCCGGGCAATGCATTCAGGCCGGACTCGACTCCAGTTCGGAGAAAACCAGGAACTCTCTGATACGCGGCGGACCAACGATGTGCGATATGCTTTCGATATCCCGCGAACAATTCGTCTCCACCCACGCCAGAAAGCAAAACCGTGGCCTGTTTCCGCGCCTCGCGGCAGACAAGAAACGCCGTGAGGATGGCGGGGTCCGCGGTGGGTTCGTCCATGTGCCACGTTAAACGAGGCAACAGTTCGGCAACGTCCGGCTCTACAACAATTTCCTGATGCTCACAGCCCAGCCGCCGCGCCAGCCGGGCCGGCACTTGCGGATCATCAAGCGTAGTTTCTCCAATCCGATATTTTCGCGGGAAGGTAATAGTGTAAGTTCGAACCGGTTGTTTTCTTGCCCGGCACATCATTGCCACAATGCTGGAGGAATCCAATCCCGCGCTGAGAAAGGCTCCGATCGGAACGTCACTCACCATCTGGGCTTCCACTGACTGCTGAAAGCGTTCGCGAAGTTCATCTGCAAGGTCGGCTTCAGATCGTGGGTACTCGACGTCGGCGCGGGGAAACTTCAGATCCCAGTACTGCCTAATGTTCAATTCTCCGTCGCGAAAAGTCGCGCAATGTCCCGCGGGAAGCTTGCGAATCCCACGAAACATCGTCTTGGGCTCGGGAACCCACAGAAACGTCAGATACTGATGCAAACTTTCCAGATCGAGTTGGGCCTCGATCTGCGGCACGTGAAGCAGCGCTTTCACTTCTGAAGCAAACGCCAGCTTTCTTCCATGGTGAGCATAGTAGAAGGGCTTCACTCCAAAATGGTCTCGCGCAAGAAACAACTCAGGCTTACCCGAACGCACATCACAAATCGCAAATGCGAACATGCCTTTTAGCTTCAGAACACAATCCGCACCTTCCTGTTCGTAAAGGTGCAGCACAACTTCGGTATCTGTGTTTGAGGAAAAACGGTGGCCTTTACTTTGTAGCTCGCCGCGAAGCTCTTTGAAATTGTAAATTTCACCGTTGTACGTGATCCAAACCGTGCGCTCCTGGTTGCACATGGGCATGTGGCCGCCAGCGGACAGATCGAGGATGGCGAGCCGGCGGCTGCCCAGACCAACGTAAGATCCGTCTGAAAATCGTCGCTCCCACAAGCCGGAATCGTCAGGACCGCGATGGGACTGCGCCTGCGTCATGCGAGCGAGTACTTCTCTTTCGCCACAATTCGCCAGTCCGGCAATCCCACACATAATGGAACCACATCCCCTTAACGTCTTGTCTCGTGAGCTCTTTTCGACTTCAGTTCGTAGATCTTCGCTTTGGTGTGAAACATCTGAACCGCCTGGAACCCACAGTAAATCAGTCCCGGCACTCCGTCCATGAACCCGAACCTGAAGACATAACGATACAGGAAAAGCAGCACGGGAGAACCCGGCAAGGAAAAGAGTTTGCGTTTCAACCAGCGTCGGCGTTGAGCTTGCGTTCCAAGAAGCGAAGGCGGCAATTCCTTATCGCTTCCGCGCTGCAGCAATACCTGCGACTCCCAGTTGGAATATTCATCATGTTTTTGGATATATCGCGAAAGCGATTCCAAATTATGATGAATCACCGGGTTCCGTAGGCTTGAAGTTGCGCCATCGACGACAACATGCTCGTGCACTTCCATGTCTGCCATGGAAGTATCCTGTTCTTTCAGCCGGCATTCGAATCTTCCCTTGCCTCGGCGAAACAATGCCAGCTTCCACAATCCAACATCCCCATACCGCAGAGCACGGCCAAGAAACCAGGTGCGAAGCAGAATGGAGTACCCGTCGATCGCCGGATTCGAAATTGCGGAACGAATTTCCTCCGTGAGTTCAATCGTCAGCACTTCATCTGCATCCAGCAGCAGAATCCAGTCATGAGCCAGGCTCAATGTATTCATCGCCCACTGCCGCTTCTTGGGCCATCCCCCGGAATAGTGAAACTGCACGACGTGTGCTCCGTGAGATCTGGCAATCTCGACGGTATCGTCGGTGCTCTGAGAATCAATTACGTAAACATCGCCAAACTCTTTAAGCCCCTGCAAACACTGCGGAAGATTCCTGGCCTCATTCCGCGCGGCAATGATTACGCTAACGGGAATTTTGCCTGCGGCGACATACCTTTCGACTTTCCCGACTTCGTCTACCTTTTCCATTGCGTCAACCACTCAACTCGAAAGATGCCGCTGGCACCAGCGCTGAAGAACATACAACGACCAAGGGCGCGACCACGAAGTGCGGCCCGCAAGAAACTCTTCCCACACGCGGCGCGCCCCCCGTTCACTAATCAGAGTACCCAGAGCGCCATCGCCAATCTCGCGCAATGATCCTTCCACGACTGGACGCAGCGCATCGCGCAGCCAATGTTCAAACGGCATTGTAAAACCTCGCTTGGGTCGATGGATGATTTCATCCGGCAACTTTCCGCGCAACGCATGAACCAGAAAAGGCTTCGGAGTTCGCTTGTCCAGCTTCCACGCTCCCGGCAAAGCGAGGACTCTCCGCACTAGTTGGTGATCGATCAATGGCACACGCACCTCCAAGCCATGCGCCATGCTCATGCAATCCGCGTCCCGCAACAGCGTGTTGAGCATATAACAGCGTGCCTCGAGATAGGAAACACGATTGACCGGGTCGAGGCTCCGTGCGCGGCATACGGCGTCGGTTAATGGTCGCTCGGCGCAGGAGAACACACCGCGGTCGAGATTTGCCGTGCGCAGCAATTCGTTTTGCATCTCTGGAGTAAAGAGCATGCGCGCAAGAAAATATGGGCCGGCGCTTCTTCCCCTATTCTGGACGAGGCTCCTTAGTTTGCGGTTCTGATCGCTGGTGGGAGCGAACGCCGCAAATACATTTGCCGACAGGATGCGAGCGCCTGCCGGTACATGCCGCCACGGCCCGGCAAATGTTTCCATCCGCGGCACGTTACGAAAACTTGAGTAGCCGGCAAATACTTCGTCGCCGCCCAGACCCGACAAAGCAACTTTCACCCCCGCCGCCCGGGTTCTTTCCGAAACAAAGTAAGTGTTGATGCCGTCTATCGTGGGCTGATCCATCGCTTGAATCGCGGGATCGATAGCCGCAAAAAAGTCGGATTGCGAAACCGTGATTTCGTGATGATCGGTTCGAAAATGTTTGGCGATGGTGCGGGAATATGCGGCCTCGGAGTAGTCGGGCTCTTGAAATACGATAGAAAAAGAGCTCGGCCGCACGTCGTTCCGATCCAGAATTCCGACCAGGCTACTGGAATCGATTCCACCGGAAAGAAAAACTCCCACGGGCACATCGCTGGCCAGTTGCATGCGCACGCACTCATCGAGCATGCCAGCGATCTGCTCTTGGCTTTCACCCCGTGTTGCTGGACTGGCGACAGCATTATCTCCGTCAGGACCGATCGGATCCCAATACTCCGCCAGCGCGGTGTGTCCGTCCTTCCAGGTCAAAGAATGCCCCGGTGGCAACGCTCGCACGCCTTTTACCAAAGTGTTTGGATCGTAAACCGATCCGAAGGTCAAATAATTGATGAGACCCGCGGGGTTTATACCCCTCGGTATCAGCCCGGTGCCCAGCAGAGTGCGGACTTCGGAAGAAAAAATAAAATACTGATCCGACTGAAAATAATAGAGTGGCTTGATTCCCATCGGATCGCGGGCAACAAACAGTTGATGCCGCCGCGCATCCCAGATCGCAAAGACAAACATCCCACGAAATTCATGGACGCACTTTTCGCCCCAATGCGCGTACGCCTTAAGGATCACTTCCGTATCCGAGAGACTGCTGAATCGCAGTCCGGCTTGCACCAGTTTCTCGCGAACTTCGCGGAAGTTGTATACCTCTCCGTTGTAAACGATCCAGTTACCGGTTGCTGGATCGTTCATCGGCTGATGCCCCAGGGGCGAGAGGTCAAGAATTGCCAGCCGTCGATTCCCTAAACCGATTTCGACTTCCTGATCCGCCTGCTCTCCGACGGAGTCTTGCAGAATCACCGTGCCGCTATCATCCGGTCCACGGTGAGCCAGCGAACCAGTAGCGCGCTCCAGCAGTTCGGCGGGGATGGATGCCCTCAAGCCAATGATGCCAACAATTCCGCACATCCGAAGCGTCGCCTCCTGGACCTTTGCAAATCATCTTACGTGAATCGTCAGCCGCTCTTTTGCTGCAACAACAACTGCACCTTCGCCTGCAATATCATTCCAGATCGAGCTACTATGCGTGTGCGAGCCTTCGGGCCAGGAAAAGCAACTGTTTCACATGATTGTCCCAGCTGAAATCTCGCGACCGCACAATCCCCATTTCACGCATTTCCGCTCTTCGCTTGGGCGATTCGCATAGCTGCATAATCCGCTGCGCCAATATTTCCGGCTCAAATCTCGGGAAATATTGTGCAGCATCTCCACAGATCTCCCGATGCACCGCCAGGTCCGATGCAATCACAGGAAGCCCACTCGCCATTGCCTCAACCAGCGGATGAGCGAAAGTTTCGGCATAAGCGGGCGTCGCATAGAGATCGCAACTCCGGTAAAGGTGGTGCAGCGCAGCGTAGGGCACGGTCCCCAACTCGACTACCTCCTCGCGAAGGTTGAGTTGCCGGACTAAGTCCGCAGCCCAGTCCGCTTGGTAGATGCCGGGATTATGTTTTGAGGACAGTTTGCAAGTAAGAATCAGCCGGACGTCCCGCGGATGAAGCATCTTTTTTACAATTGCGATCGCCCGAATCAGAGTTTCGAAATTTCGGTAATAGTTGTAGTGGCTGACGAACAAGACGCGAACGGCGCCTTGGGCAGCTGCAAATCTTTTTTGCACGTCAATGCACAACGGAGCCTGGCCTGGGAAGAATGCTTCGTGGTCGAAGCCATGATGAATTGACATCACTTTTTTCCCGGTCCAGTCGCGCAGTTCGCCGGCGAAGGTAGCGCTGGGAGCGACCGTACAGTCGGCTACTTTCACCGACCATCGAGCCAGCGCACCCTTTATTTGGGTATCGATCCACAGCCGATAATCTCCCCGCTCTCTAACGTCGCGAAGAAAATCCGCCGACGTATACAGAGCATTCCGGCTCAACAGGATTTGCGGGACCGGCGACCGATAAAGCGCAAAATTCCCGGTAGACAACAGGATGTCCGCCCCCGAGTCCCGGATCCTATGCGGAAGCTGACGCTGCTCATACCAAAATCTTCGCCCCGAACCGCCGGGCGGTGATTCGCTCAAAACCCTCACCTGCGCTGATTCTGGAATCTCCGCGCGCAGAATTCCACCAACCAGCAATGTCGTGCGTACGCCCTCGCGACCAGCGAGACGCGGTAAAACATTGCGAACGTAAGTCAGACCTCCTCCTGCACTGGCCGAGAGTGCGTTAATGAAAATATGAATCATTGCGTTTCGACGTAGTCAGGTCAACGTTTCATTCGACAAATTGCTATTCGCACTTTCCAGCGGAGGAACTTCGCAATCGATCGCGCAGTCGTGCTCTGCGATTGCGCCACCACAAATCGACCAGTCCCGAATAGCAAAACCGGTACTCCGCCTTCGTGTATCTTGTCTCGATCTCGCGTCGCCATAACAAAGACGGACTCTCACGATCAGGACGAATCGCCCCAGCGCATGGTGCAAAACAAAAGCGATGGTATTTCTGTATCGTTCTCCAGGCGTTCGCATCGATCATATCCCAGCCAAACGTCCACGCAAAAGCATCCACAGGCTTCTGCGTCCAAGCCGTAAGCCGCCGCGCGCTATCGCCAATTTCTCGCTCCAGGGTCTCAGGCTTAAGTCCCACAAGTCTTTCGTGGGTGAGGGTGTGGCTCCCGATCGCGTGACCTCGATTCGCAAGGTCCGCGATTTGGACTTGACTCATCGGCTTCCAGTCCTCGATTTCTTCATCGCCCGGCTTTGAGTCCGGATTCATTTTCGTCTGATAAAAAGCACGCGCTTTTTCCGTGCCAGCTTGTTCCGCGAACGCAGGCACTATGAAAAACACGCCTCGCCCGCCAAATGACTCTAGCAGCGGAGCGGCAACAACGTAGTTGCTCTCCCTTCCATCGTCAAACGTAAACAGCAGCAAGGGCTTCGAACGGGTGTCAGCTTCCGGTTCTTGCTCCCACAGCTTGGCGAACCCTTCGAGACTCGTAATCGTAAAATGTTTCGAAGCAAACTCAAGTTGTTGCCGAAACTGCGCTTCCATCGATGCCGGGGTCTCATGCATCGCAATTACAACTCCCCGCGAACGGCGCATGCTCTTCTGGATGAAGAAAGCCAACGAATCTGCACCAGTGAGATTCGCCGCCTGCATTAGAAATGCACGAGCTTGGTGTCGCAAGTTCATTCGTTTTGTCAGATGAGCCCGTCGCCGTCGGCCGGCACTGGATACCATTCGGAAGTCGGCAGTAGATGCGCTTTGTCGAGATACCAACCGGTTGGAGCATCGAAGGTTCGGAGCTGAAAACCTCTTCTGCAAAACAAATCCTGCAGCTCTTGATTTTGATTGCGCAACACCACCACGTCGACAATCTCTTGATAACGAGCGAGCAGCGCCCCGAGGATCCGCAACCACTCCTCTGCCGGAACCTCGGGATAGACATCGAGCACGTTAAGTGTCTTGATCTGATCGCGAAATCCTCGAGTTCTTTGATTCACCGTTACCAGCACTTCCTGATCCGGCCGACGGCTGCGAAATGCGAACGCGGAAATTGTGTGGTCTCTGCCGGAAAAATAACGCCAGCGAACGTAAGCCAGATCGCGCATTGCAGTGACCTTAAGAGCGCGGTCGTGAATCGGAAGATCATTCACCTGTTCAGCGGTTGTAAGCTGCCGCAAGACGCCGCAACTCTCAGTTTCAATTTCCAACGGCTTTATTAATCGAGCCACATGGGAGACCGAACTCCCTGCTACGCGCGACAAGAGTCGATTCGAATACTTCCGATGAACAACCTCCTCAGCCACTGGGGGCCAGCGGAGCACACCAAGAAGCTCACGGTCAGAATATGGAATCGGCTTCGCTCCCGCCACCTTCCACAACCCTGCCGCCTCCGCATTCGCCGAGGTTCCGAACAGAGGCCATTGGTTTGCCAGGCGCGAATACTTCAGAAAAATTCGTCCCCCTTGCCCCCGATGGCGATCATCGACGTAGAACGAACTGGACCCCATCAGCAGAATTCTTTCGTGCCCGAATTGAAAGAATTGGGGAACGGACAGAATGCATCCCGCTAACTGGCCAGCGACAAATAATCCGAAACCCAGTGGATCATCTTTCCCACGCGCTGGATTTTCAAGCAGGAACCATTGAAGATGCGCTTCCACCGTTTCCCTGGGTCGCTGCGATTGCCTCGCAATGAACTGGGCGATCTCGCCAAGATCTTTCTCCAAGAGAGCAATGAGGTGAGCGCGCTGAGCCCGCGGTGCCGGAGCCGGAATGTCCATGCTCATCTCGCCGCTTCCCCGTATATTCTCATCAACTTTCCAGCTTGATGTGACAACGTGAGATTATCTAGGATAGTCAGACGCGCCGCGTTGCCGATTCGCGCGCGAAGATCGGCATTCCCCAACAAGACTTTCAACCCCTGGACCAACTCTTCCAGTCCATCGATCGGGATCAGCCACCCATTCTCGCCGTGACGAATAATTTCTTCGATGCCTTGACCATGGCACGCAATTGCTGGTTTGCCGCAAGCCATCGCTTCCAGGTAAACACATCCCAGACCCTCGTAACGGCTAGGCAAAACGAAAACCGTACAGTTCCGCATGGCGTCAGCCACTTCGGTCCGGCTTCTTCGCCCGAGAAAATGAATTCGACCATCAATGTCCAACTTTTGGGCCAACCGGGCGAAGCGATCCCGATCCGCT
>JBAVUV010001039.1:0-2046 GCA_049696955.1 Candidatus Sulfotelmatobacter sp.
GCGTTGCACGCGACATCGTCGCTGGTGCGAGCGAACGGCTCCTGCTTGTCGGCTACAGCGTCACAGCAGACGCCTCGCTCGCTGGGCTCGCAGCAAAGACCTTGAGAGCCATGGGACAGGCCGCTACCCGCGGGGTCGCCGTGACCGCAGTCATCCATCGCGAGGAGCCGAATCGCGCCGCGATTCTGCGCGCCTGGCCGCCGAGTGCCCCGCATCCGCACTTCTACACCTGGCCGGAGCAGGCGTCCGAACCGATGGCGAAGATGCACGCAAAGGTAATAGTGGCCGACGCACGCGACGCTCTTGTCACCTCCGCAAACCTCACTCGCCACGGTTTTGTCGGGAACGTCGAGATGGGCATTCGCGTTATCGGCAAGCCCGCCAAGACCGTTGCCGACGTGTTTGAGCGTCTACTGGTGAACGGTGCGTTCGTGAGCTGGGCTCCGTGAGGGGGCGACCCCTCGGCTCCAGGCCGCGAGCTGCTTGACGATTGGCGCAACCTGGCGAGTCAGATTGGCTTTCGCGAAGGCGTCATCAGTGGAAGCTGAGTGCCCAATGCGCGAGAGGACGGAGCGCAGAGCTGCCACCTCGGCACTCGGTGGCGGCCCAAGTCCCAGGAGCTCGCGCCGGTGATCCGCACAGGTGATGAGGTGCGCCAAGACTCCGTCGCCGTCGGTGCCCTCCGCGTCGGCGACCTTCCAAGCCCCGTCCCAAGGGTCGCGCACGATCATCGCCAGAGCAAGCTTGTGGCCCGGTCCCGCGACTGGTGGATCCGGCCACGAGACAGCGGTCGATCGCGCGAGCCCAGTCTCTCTGCCGGGGACGATGCGCCATTCGCCGGACCCGCGAAACAGACAGACGACACGAAACACCCTGAAGTCAGGCGGGCCGAAGAACGAGTCCCAGCGATAGTTGACGGCAGATGGCGCGGACAGGAACTCATCCGCGACGAACTTGAGGCATCGGGCCTGCCACATGCTTGACGTAGCAGGCGTCTCTTCGACGGACGCGCTGCCCGGCGTCACTCGACGGGGGACGAACCAGCGGTAGGCGCCCGTGAGGGTGGCGCGAGCATTCTTCTGTAGCCAAAGGGTCCGGAGCCGATTCGCCGATCCGGCTTTCGCCCACAGCGTGACGTCCACCAACCCGCCGAGCTCCTCGCTGAAGGCGACCGCCGACCCCATCTCGCCCACTAGCTCGGATCTGATCTGCTCCTTCAAGGGTGTCAGCGGCGTGAGACGGATCGTTCCGATGTCTCGGCCACGGACGAAGCTGCCGTCGTGAGGCAAGCACTCCTGGACGCGTCTACGAAGGACACCGATTTCGGCTAGAAAACGACCGATCTGGCCGCCAACGCGCGGCGCCACGGCCCGGCCCTCCTCGACGTCGCAAACGATACGAAGCAGGCTGAGCCGTTGGTCCGGGGACAGGCTCACGGCACTCGAACAACCTGTGCCAGCTCGACGTCTGAGCAAACCCCCTCCCGGACGAGACGCTCACGCAGCTCAGCCCGAGCGTTGTCATCACCATGGACGAGCACGATTCTCTTTGGCCCCACCGCCGCCGCATAGCGCACGAGTCCGTCCTGGTCGGCGTGGGCTGACAGACCAATCGACGCAACTGGCGCGGCGACCTTGACCTCAAATACGTCGGCGGCATCGCCATAGAGCTTCACCGTGTAGGGAGGCCGTCCGACCGCCAGCTTCTTGAGCAGGCCGCCAGGAGCACCCTCGTCTTGGTAGCCGAGCAACGCCATGCGATGGCGTGGGTCCGGCAGCAGTCGGCGTGCCCACTCGATCACCGGCCCACCGTTCAGCATCCCGGAGGTGGTGACAACCACGGTTGGCGTCATCTCGCGCGACGATGACTCGATAAGCAGCTCCCGGTCAAGCTGGCCGCCAATCTCAATGAAGTCGCCAGCCTCCAGCTTTCCCTGCTCGAGGTAGCTCGGATTGATCTTGTTGATCATCCCGTCGACGAAGATCCTCAAGTCGCTCGGGAGACGCCCGGCACGACGAGCGCTCGTCAAGATCGCCAGAACCTCCT
>JBAVUV010001040.1:0-7174 GCA_049696955.1 Candidatus Sulfotelmatobacter sp.
TCTTAGCGCTGGTGCCAGTAAGGACGATGTTGGCAAGAACCTGCTGTGCGTCCGGGTTGCCAGTCGGCCCGGTGGAATAAGGCAGAGTCATGAAAAGCTCAGAGGTCCCAGTGGGAGGCGGTTGCACGATAAATTCCGCGCGTCCTGCAGGAGGCACCAGGACTGAAGTAACCGTCCGAGTCGCGGCCAGAGGATAGCCATCGAGAGCAATCAACTCCAGAGGCTGCGGTGTACCGTTAAGCCAGATCTCGAGTGGCATGAATTCCTGAAGACTGGCATTCGCCACCCGCCAGAATTGCGGTTCTCCGGGCGTCATCTGGATGATGGGAGACGGACCGGAAGGGGAAGCGGCGACCTGATAGTTCAGACTGAGTTGGTAAGGCCCTGGCACCCACGGAACCAGGTATTGCTGGCGGATAACGAATACGCGCTCCGTAAGTCCGGTGACTTCTGGGCGAACTTTTTCCATCCCCTCGACCACGATCGCACCGGCCGCGCCGCCATTCACCTGAAACTCGGTGAAGCCATGCACATGGGGATGGTACCAATACAAACCTGGCGGTTCGGTGGCCGGAATCTGAATGCTGTACCCAAAACCCGCTGTACCCGGTTGAATCAGAGTGTCGATGACGTCATCCTGATGGCAGGTGGGCGGGACATTCAAACCGTGGAAGTGAACGTTGGTCGACTGCAATGTTGCGTTGCCGCCGTCACCACAAGTGGTTGCGGCGGGCGTCATCGACATTTGATGCATGGCGCTTTTCGAGCTTGCACCATCGGCCTTGATTCCATCTACGACGTTGAGTACGAGTTGGTCGCCGGGATTAACTCTGAACGTTGGAGCTTCGATGGCGCCTGCGGCGCTTTGGTATTTGTAGCAGTAGTGCGAATATCCAGAGCTATCGACCGAGTATCCCATCGTCAAGCCGGCGTTAAGAATTCCGCCTGTCGAATAGAGGCTTAGGGCATCCTGGACCACGGTACCGGAGGCCGGACGCGCAGGACACTGCGCCGCTGCTGCCGACCAGCAGCATCCACAAAACATGATTACCAGCCAACACCTGGAAATGCTGCGCATCTCTTGCTCTCCGAACCACGCCATAACGGTTTTTTCTACCAGCACGCTAAAAAGATCGGGGTGGAAAAGTTCCGATTGACAACAACCCGCCCAAACTAAATTCAAGCGCGGGCGAGGAAGATACCTCTTGCAGTGTGCACTTTCCGCCAACTGAACTTACCTGAACCATGCCGATGTGAGAAGAGGAATCCGGATTGCCAAACTCGGTAACGTACACCATTCCGCCGGTCGCGGTATTGGTTTCCAGCGCCAACCCTGCCAGATAAGACCACTCTGCGCCATAGTCTCTGAGTTTTCCAGACGTACAACCGGCGGTAAGATTGCCGGTGCTCGCGTTAAACCAGGCTGCGGTAATCTGATCGCCTTGATTGTTGCCGATGTAGAGGAGTGTTTCATCGGGGCTCAGGATGATGTTGCTGGATCCGATCGAACTTCCCAGAGTATAGGCAATCGTTTTGGTCAACCGGCCGGAAGAAATGTCAGAGACTTCGACAACCGCGGATGTCGAAGTATCGCCGAACAAGGCGTAGTGCCCATCCTGTGTGATCTCTACGGCACTGGGATAGCTAGCCCCGGTTGAGGTGCCATAAGCGGTGGAGTTCTGTTCGTCGCCATTCGGCACGGGCGTGCCGGAGGAGATATTGAACGATTCAATGGAACCATCGCCATAAGTGACAACCAGGATGTTCCCGCTGATCGCCATGCCATCGATGATTCCACCTTGAAGTCCGGCAACAGAGACATCATTAACAAACATGAGGCCGCAGCCCGACTCCACCTGAAAAGTTCCAATCGTGTTCGAGTCGGTGAAACTCGCATAGAGGTACTGAGAATTCATGACCAACCCGATACCATTCGAGGTGCCTCCGTCGGTGCTCGAACCAGAAGCGCTGGAGGTGAACTCGAGGGTATTGACGTTGATTCCGGAGATGTCGCCGGAGGCAGCGTTGGAAGCATAGACGCACTGGTTGCTGCCGCTGTTGACCATGCTTACCCGATTCGTTGCGAAGTAGCCGCCTCCGATGCCCGCGCCCTCGGTTAAGACTTGTCTCTTGAGGCTGAGGAGACCGGTCGTTCCAATGGTGTAGAAACTGAGACCGTTGGAGAAGGGAGAATCGTTATTTGCAACCAGGTAGGGCTGGCTTTGCCCCAGGGCAAATCCGTGGGCGACACAAAGGCAGATGAAGATTGCTAGAGCGCGCGATAAACAGACCTGATCCGATATCCGCAAGTTCTTCCTTCCTCAGTCTTCGTTCGCCGGCCCGGCCGTCAGTACGGCTGGAGAAGTGAGGGGGAACACCATTTCGACTGCGAGCGCTTTATGGAAAGTGGTCCAGGGATGGGAGAGAAATCCCACCCCTGGATTCTGGTTCTTATTTGGTAGCCACAAATTTAATCACGCCGTGCGCGACCAAATCGTAGCTGGGATCGACCGAGTGCGTGCAGCTCGAGCAGGAGTTTCCTCCAGCGTCTACGCCCGCCTTCCGCGGTGCCGCGAGCAAGGCCTTCAGGTCGATTACGGCGAGGTAGGTCGGCACGTCGGTTGCCCAATCGGCGATCAGGCCATAGGCCTTTTGCGTGTTCGGGCTGACGTAGGCCGTAATGGTGTGAGGATCGAAGCCGTTCTCGAATGTGTCTCCATCTGGAGTGGAAGGGATGCTGGCTCCCGCCCAATCCACGAGGGCCGGTGTGCCACTGCCCGAGGTGGTAGGCAGAGAAAGCACGCCGAACTGGCTGCCACCGAATTCACCGGTCACGATTCCCAGATGGGAGTTGCCCGGCGACACCGAAATTCCGTCGGTGCCCGCCGAGAAGCCTTCGAAATCCGGGATGGCGAGGAACTGATTCGGAGCGCTCCAGGTGCCGGGAGAACCGCTGGTGTATTTGGCTTGGGTCAAGTCGGCAATGAAGACGTCTTCGGTGAACTCGTCTGAAGCCAAAGCGATTCCCGTCGAGCAATCTTCCGCAGCGGAATCCAGTTCGCCTCCGACTCGATTGGCGTATTCCGTCAAGCTTCCGGTGGCGCCGATTTGGAAGAGATTATAGACACCGTCCTCACCCGGCGACAGAACCAGATTTCGCGTGGCGTCCACCGAAATGTTTTCCGAGACATCGTATACAGACGGTGTCGGCGTCGAAAACGCATTGGTGTTGAGGTTTAGCGGTTGAATCGCATCTTCGTCGTTGTATCCCATCGAAATAAAAGCCGTGTTGGTGAGAGGGTCGATGGCGACGCCGCAGTTTTCACACGAGCCGCCAGAAAAACTGGCGTCGCTGTTGCTTCCGCTGGTAAGCGTTTTGGTGAGCGTGGATCCATTCATCAGATACACGTCCGTATTGTTCGCCGTGCAGACGGTTTGTCCGGTTACTGAATTCGATGAGCACGCATTTACGGCATTCTTAGTGGCGATGGAGGCGGGGGAGCCGGAGCCCTCGATGGGAACGAATTGGACGCCGGTCGTGCTACAACCCCAACAGCCATTGGGGACATAAGCTTGTACCGTAGTGGTCCCGGTGAGTACGCCCAGTGAACTCGATGGCAGACAGGACGAGAGTCCCTTGGTAGTGGCGGTAATGGTGACTTCGGAGCAGGAAGGGCTGCTGGTGAAGGTAGTCCCGGTGGTTGTAACCCCAGTGATCGAGACGAAATAATTTCCGGTACTGGTGATACTGGCTGGAATCAAGAACTCGATACGTTCGCTGGTGCCGAGAACCTTCGTTACTCTCAGGGCGGTTGTTTTGGTAGCACCGGTCCCGGAGAGGCTAGCCGAGCAGGACGTGGCGATCGAAATACTCACGCTCGCCGGAGCGATGGTCCCGGCCGGGAAGGCCGTTCCCACGATATTGGTGTTGCTGGAGCCTGCCGCACCGGATGGAGGGTTGGTCCAGGTGTCGAGCTTGACGCTCGCCCTGGCGGCTGGTGCTGCCGACAAGACGAGCATCAGACAGAAGAGGCACAGGACAATGGTCGTCACCCCGCCTCTGCTTTTCAGTAATCTTTTCAGGCCCGCTCCCAGATATTTGCGCCTGAAGCCCATCAAGGCTGCCAGGCCGGTTCCCATCAGCGTTAAAGTCTCGGGTTCCGGTGTAGCGGCGGTGGTTCCCGTGGTGCCATAGATGATGGCCAGATCGCCATCAACCAAACTGCCTGAGGAATCCGTGATCGTGGCTTTGAAGCCTTGCGCCACCGTCACTGTGGTTCCGTCGTTTAGATTGAACACTGTGGTGCTGAAGTTTCCTGTCAGCGTGGCACTGGTTACAGGTACCAGAGTCGAAAGCGGATTGCCGCTGAACGAGATGCCATCTGGGTTAAGGGTGAAATAAGACGAGCCAAAAGTTTCCGTGGTTCCGTTTGAGAGGGTCACGGTCAGATTCAAGCTCGAAAGAGAAATCGTATTCGTGACCGGAAAGGTAGTGTCCGGGAAAGCGGAAGAATTGGGGCCGGTTTGATTGGTGATATCGAGCTGAAAGGTGTTCAGCCCGGTCACGTCGTAAGAAACAATACCCACCGGCACAGAGGTCCCAAAAGCCATGGCGGAAAACAGGCTAACCGCTCCCGCCAAAAGCAGGGCTTTTACAAATCGGCGCATTTGATCCTCCCTAACGAGGAATTGATTTGAACTGCTTTGAATTCACCTGGGAATCTAACTAGAAGTACTTCTCGAGCGCTCTGTGGGGGGGAAAGAGGCGCTAAAGCGTGATAATTGCCCGCAAGCGAATCTCCATATCCTAATAGATTGATAACAATCGGGTTATCCGGCATCCGGACACGGGAAAATGCAAACTATTGCAGTTTTACGGCAAATATTGTGATCCACAGTCTCTGATCTTAGGAATTGGAGGGTGAACTCAGGAACATCCAAAGGTTCGGATTCGAGTGCGCGGCGGCAGAATGCGTGTCCCTCCTACCCGGTATAATCCATCCGCCATGAATCTCGAAGAAAAAGTTGCAGAACTAAAAAGGCGCAACCGCCTGGCGGAAGAAGGCGGAGGCGAGAAGCGGCGCGAGCGCCAGCATAAGGAAGGGAAAATGTCGGCGCGGGAGCGCATCGAGTTCCTGCTCGACGACGGCACCTTTGAGGAGACTGACAAGCTGGTCACACACCGCTGTAACGATTTCGGAATGGCGGAGCAGAAGTTTTACGGCGACGGCTTCATTACCGGCTATGGCCGGATTGAAGGCCGGCTGGTCTATGTATTCGCGCAGGATTTTACGGTGTTCGGCGGATCGCTTTCGGAGACGAACGCGGGAAAGATCGTCAAAATCATGGACCTCGCTGCGAAGATGGGCGCGCCCGTGATTGGCTTGAATGATTCCGGAGGCGCGCGCATTCAGGAAGGCGTGGCATCGCTGGCCGGGTACGCTGACATTTTTTTGCGCAACACTTTATATAGCGGTGTGGTGCCGCAGATTTCAGCCATCATGGGACCGTGTGCGGGCGGCGCGGTGTATTCGCCGGCGATCACTGACTTCGTTCTCATGGTTGATAAAACTTCTTACATGTTTATTACCGGTCCGGATGTGATCAAGACTGTTACTCATGAAGAAGTCAGCAAAGAGCAGCTTGGGGGCGCCATGACGCACAACGAAACCTCGGGCGTGGCGCACTTTCTGGCGCATGATGATGCGGAATGCTTGTCGATGGTGCGTGAGTTGTTGAGCTTCGTGCCTTCGAATAACTTGGATGATCCGCCGCGGAAAGCGTGCACCGATCCGGTCGACCGTGCGGATGCGGCGCTCGACAAAATCGTTCCGGAACAGTCGAATGTGCCTTATGACATGAAGGATGTGCTTCATGCCGTGGTCGATGACGCGTACTTTTTCGAAGTGCAGGAACACTTCGCGAAGAATATTGTCGTCGGATTCGCGCGGCTCGACGGACGATCAGTCGGCATCGTAGCTAATCAGCCGGCCATGCTGGCCGGGACGCTCGATATCAATGCATCTGTGAAGGGGGCGCGCTTCGTGCGCTTCTGCGATTGCTTCAATATTCCGCTCGTGACCTTTGAGGATGTCCCCGGATTTCTTCCAGGCACGGCGCAGGAATACGGCGGCATCATCAAGCACGGCGCAAAGTTGCTCTATGCATTTGCCGAGGCGACGGTGCCGAAGGTCACGGTAATCACGCGCAAAGCCTATGGCGGCGCCTATTGCGTAATGGCTTCGAAACACATTCGTACCGATGTGAATTATGCATGGCCGACCGCCGAGATCGCCGTCATGGGGCCGGAAGGCGCGGTGGATATCGTCTACAAACGCGAGCTCGACGGCGCTGAAAATCGCGAGGCGCTTCGCAAAACAAAAATAGAAGAATTCCGCGACCGCTTCGCCAGCCCCTACGTGGCAGCTGACCGGGGGTTTGTCGACGCGATTATCCAGCCGAGAGAAACGAGGAAGAAATTAATTCAGGCTTTGGCCATGCTGGAAACGAAGCGGGATAAGAACCCGCCGAAGAAGCATGGGAATATTCCGCTGTGAGCGAGTTAGGTATTGCCGGACGCCCTAAAAAGTGGCATAATCTAGGAAATTACCAAAGGCGAACAAAAGGCAAAATATGCTGTCTGCGTTTGCTGGGTTCGACGAAATCGGCTACTGGTCGGAGATCAAGCTTGACATCGTGCGCGAATATGCGGCTGCTTATTCAAGGATATTGACTGCAAAGAATCTTCCTCACGTGTACATCGACGCTTTCGCAGGCGCGGGCCAGCACCTTTCAAGACAGACAAGAGAATTCGTGGCCGGAAGCCCACTGAATGCGCTGAAGGTGGAACCACCGTTTAAGGAATATCACTTCATCGATCTAAATGCCGCGAAGATGGATCATTTGCAGAGTCTTGCTGGTGCAAACCCGAACGTACGTTTTTACCACGCGGATTGCAATGAGGTCCTGATGCATCAGGTCTTCCCAACCCTCGCATTCACGACTTACCGCCGCGCACTTTGTCTACTCGATCCCTACGGTCTTCATCTTCAATGGAGAGTGGTCAAAGCGAACTGGCACACGTTCCAAGTCCTCACGAAAAGATCATTGAGAATGAGGGAATTATTAAGCGGGCGGCTACGTTTTGCCGCGGAGCACGGGCACATCTGGTGGG
>JBAVUV010001041.1:0-4551 GCA_049696955.1 Candidatus Sulfotelmatobacter sp.
GGACTGGAATTCTGGGGCGGGTCATTTTTTTGTGATCCTTTTGGGCGCGTTGTTGTCGAGGCCTCGCATGATCGCGAAGAAATCCTGGTAGGCGATGTCGACTTGAAGGCGCTGGAAGATATTCGACGGAACTGGCCGTTTCTGCGGGATCGGAGAATCGATGCGTATGCGCCGATTTCTAGTCGTCTGCTGGATGGAGGGTAAATCGCGTCAGCGAGTGCAATCGCCCGATTGCGGCAGGAAAAGCGTTTCAGTGGGAAGTAGGTTAAGTTTTCGCTGAGCGTCACGCACGGAGGGAGATGTCGCAGCCTTTAAATGGAGCCGTGCAATGAGCAGGTAAACCAACACAACGCATGCAGCATAAGCGACAGCGCTGAGCCAAACGCTTCCCAAATGATGCCCGAGATAGACGAAGGACAGAATCCCGCACACCGCCATCATCCAAGCCAATGCGAATCCTGCTGCGACGTTCAGCACAAAGCCTAACCGTCCTAGGTGGTAGTAGCCGAGTAGGGCTGGCATCACGCCAATGAAAATGAGCGCAAACGTCACGTAAGGGTTAAGAGTGTCAGGCCAGAAGAGATTGCGCATCAGCGCGGCCTGGTCACGAGATACGGACTGCACCGCCAGCGGCAACGCGATTAATGTGGCAGAAACAGATGCCAGAACGAGACTTTGGACGGGGCTAAGAATGTGAAGCCTGCGCCACACAGCGCTAATTGTAGCCAATCAGACCGGCGCATGTCATCGTAATTGACGTAATATCGCGATTGCGGTTATTGGCCAGGAAACCGATTCGCTAAAAATCAATGTCAGTCCCAGAACGAACGCGCGATTTATCTTCAAGTAACACTTTAAGCCCTAACTCGCGAATACCCAGCTTCCGCATGCCCGCCGAGTGGGAGCCACACGCCGCAACCTGGCTTGCGTGGCCGCATTATCACGAGGACTGGCCGGGAAAGTTTGAGCCGATTCCGTGGGTTTATACCGAGATCATTCGCAATTTGGCGCGGCATGAGCGGGTTGAGTTGGTCATCAATGACGCCGTGTCGGAGCGTAGAGTCCGCAAGCTGCTTGATCGCGCAAACGCTCCGCTGGCGAATGTCGGATTCCATCGGTGGCCGACTAATCGGAGCTGGATGCGCGACTCCGGCTGCATCTTCGTGGTGCCGGCAGAGCCGGGCTTTGCCCGGCTGGACAGCCGAGGGCGGCTGTCCCCACAGGAAAACTCTATGTCCCGGCAAGATCGGGAAGGGCACGACCCTTCGACTGCGCTCAGGGCAAGCTTCAGTCGTGCCGACAAACGGCCAAGAAGGGTCGGGGCTTTAGCCCCTGAGGGCAGCCTGGTAGCTACGAAGTTTCGCTTCAGCGCTTGGGCTAAGTATTCCAACTGGACGCTCGACGAGAAAATCGGAACATCGATGGCAAGCACTGCCAAGGCTGCTGAAGTCCGTCCGCTGCACAAAGAGAAACGCGTGGTGCTCGAGGGCGGATCGATCGATGTGAATGGTCTGGGCACGCTGCTTACCACGGAAGAATGCCTGCTCAGTAAAGTGCAGCAGCGCAATCCTGGCATGTCGCGGAAAGATTACGAAAAACTGTTCGCGGGCTACCTGGGTGCGCCGCACGTGATCTGGCTGGAGCGCGGCATTTTCGGCGATGACACGCATGGCCACGTCGATGACCTCACTCGCTTTGTTGCCGCTGACACCGTGGTGACGATGGTGGAGAACGATCCGCGTGATGTAAACCACAAACCGCTGCGCGATAATCTTCGGCGACTCCGGGCGGCACGCGATCAGGCTGGCAAGCCGCTGAACATTGTTGAGCTTCCTATGCCCGGCCCGGTCGTATTCGAGCGGCGACGCTTGCCCGCGAGCTACGCTAATTTCTATATTGCGAATGGAATTGTTCTTGTGCCGGTGTTCAACGATCCTAACGACCGGGTTGCGCTGAATATGCTGGCGGAGCTTTTCCCCGCGCGGGAGATTGTCCCCATTTATTCTGGTGATCTGGTGTGGGGACTCGGCACGATGCACTGTATGACGCAACAGCAGCCGGCAGTTTCCGCGTTGTCATTCTGAAAGCGTATTTTTACAGCTGATGGGTCCTTGAAGAGGATCCATAAGATTGTGGGATCAGTGGTTGGACCCCAGTTGCATGGATCCTTCGTTAGAATTCCTCGGCGAAGCCGAGGAATTCTCGGCCTCAGGATGACGAGGCTGTGATGACAACGGTGGTAGATTAGCTCCACTCATGCAGGAGACGACCAAAGCTCGCCTGGAGTTTTTTAGCGACGGCGTGATGGCAATCATTATCACCATCATGGTGCTGGAGCTGCGCGCGCCGGCGCAGCCTACGCTGGGCGAACTATTGAAGATTGCGCCGGAGTTTCTGACTTACGCAATCAGTTTTATGGTGATCGCCATTATCTGGGTGAATCATCATCCTCTGATTCACGCTGCTCGCGCTCTTACGGCGCGACTATTGTGGTCAAATTTTTACTTGCTGTTCTGGATGTCATTCGTTCCCTTTGTGACTGAGTTCCTGGGCAGAGACTACCGCGAACCGCTGGCGGTGGCGCTTTATGGGCTCGATCTTTTCCTGTGCACTTCCGGCTTTTATTTCCTGCGCATGGAGTTGATCCACCACAGCCGGGAAGATATGGCGCTGGTTAAATATCACAAGGGCATCCAGCGCAAGAACGCCATTGCCGCGGTGCTTTATCTGCTCTCTGTTCCGCTGGCCTACCTTACGATTTACGCGTCGTTCTGCATCTTCGTTTTGCTGCCCGTAATGTATTTCCTGCCGGAAAAAAGACTCTTTGGCGAGTAACGCGACGGCCTGATGCTGCTTTGAGGAAGTCAACCCTTTGCGGGAAAACGGAATCGTACTTTCCTGCTAGATGAGGCTACGACCAAAGGCTTATCTCAAACTACGACGAACGCTGTAGACGTAGTATGCACGACCGCGGATAAAAATCACTGAGGAGAATCGAATGAATGCACTGAAGCTTTTTGCGGTAGCTGCCGTTGCTGCAATCTGTTTTATGATGACCGCCCCGAAATCACAGGCTCAAGTAGGCGTGAGCATTGGAGTCGCGCCTGAATGTCCCTATGGGTACTATAGCGTCCCACCGTACGACTGCGCGCCTTACGGCTATTACGGACCCGAGTGGTTTACTGGTGGCGTGTTCATCGGCGCTGGTCCCTGGTTCCATGGTCCGGATGGTTTCCACGGCCATGTTAACAATCACTTCCATCCTGAGCACGGTTACAAGGGGCCCATGCCAGCCCGCGGCGAAAGACCAGATCCGGCGCGGCCTGCGGGACATGTGGAGCACTTCAAGGGAAATGAAGTGCGGGATGGGCACGGTCACGTAGTGGGAAAGCGCTAGAGTTTTGCGGCTCTGTCACGGAATATGGTCCGGATTACAACCCGGACCATTTTTTCTTGGAGCGAGGAACTTGATCCCGTGAACTCGGGCCGGCGAGCGACAACCTCAGACGGATCCTTACACTCTAGAAATGTGCGTCGAGAGAAAGTTCCGCACAGCCGCATTCACCTCTTTGATATGGCTTTCAAGCAGCCAATGTCCACCGTCAAGAAAGTGGAATTCTGCATTTGGCAAATCGCGCTGGTATGCGTGTGCAGCTTCCGTCGATAGATATTGATCCGCTTCGCCCCAGAGTAAAAGCGCCGGAAAAGCGTTGGCACGCAGACAAGCCTGGATCTTCGCATAATGTTTGAAATTGCTTCCGTAGTCCATGAGCAGCTCCAGCATTGCATCGGTTGCGCCGGCACTGCTGATCTTGTTCCATCCCAGCTCGATCACCGCTGGATCGATGCGCGACGCGATGTCAGAAGGAAGCTCCTCCAGAAACTCTTTTCGTATGCCTTCCTTGTTAAGAAGACCTTGCAGAAGCCTTGCACGGGCTTTTTCTGGTGGATCGCCCAACCTCTTCTCAACCGCCTTCATCGGAGCGCGCCAACCGATACCCTGATACGCCTCGCTGCTCTGAATGATAAGAGCTTTCGGATGAATCGTTTCACTTGTGAGCAGGCGAAAACCTACTTGCGCCCCGTAATCATGAAGATATACAGCGGATATCGTCAGGCTCAGTTGCTCGATGAACCGGCTGATTGTCATAGCTAGATTGTCAAACGTGAAGGAGTATGGCAGATGACTCGGAACATGGGTAAAGCCGAAGGCAGGTAAATCAGGCGCGATCAGGTGCCATCGATCGGACAACTCCGCCAACATGTAGCGGAAAGCGATAGAGGATGAAGGCGAGCCGTGAAGAAGAAGTACCGTGGGAGCTCCCACAGGTCCAGCCTGGCGGTAGAAGAGATTCAATCCGTCAATCGAGATGTGTTGATGCGTTGGCTGCATGACGATTGCTTTGAATCGTGGTTGCGAATGTACACGGCTTATGTTGTAACAAAAAGCGGGCCCGTGAATCGGACCCGCAAATGACAGCTTACAAATTTAATCGTTAACGTTTAGCGTCCTGGTCCCGAGGGCGAAGTGCCACCAGGATTGGAAGAGCC
>JBAVUV010001042.1:0-16878 GCA_049696955.1 Candidatus Sulfotelmatobacter sp.
TGAGCATTCTCCTTGTACGCATTCAAATCGTACATCGAAGATCCGCGACGGTCAAGACACATTTCTCGAATCTTGCGGAATCCTCGATCATCTGTGAGGCTAAGCTTTTCCGCCCGGAGGAACGATATGACCGACCTACGCTATCCCGTCGGTAAGTTCAAATACGAGGGTCCACCCAGCGAAGACCAGAAACAGAAACATCTAGCCGAAATCGAACAGGCTCCCGCCAATCTGCGCGCCGCCATCAAAGGTCTTTCCGACCAGCAACTCCATACGCCCTATCGACCCGAGGGCTGGACTGTCCGCCAAGTCGTTCACCATGTTCCTGACAGTCATCTCAACGCCTACATCCGGTTCAAACTCGCCCTCACTGAGGACGAACCGACGATCAAACCCTACGCCGAAGACCGCTGGGCGCAACTCGCCGATACGCAAACCACCCCGGTGGAAGTTTCTCTGGCCATGCTGGATTCTTTGCACGCGCGCTGGGTTCGTCTTTTGCGCTCTCTGACTCCGGAACAATGGAAGCGCGAATTTCGCCATCCAGAGCTAGGCCCGATGCCGCTGGAGAAAAATCTCGCCCTTTACGCCTGGCACGGACGCCACCACGTGGCCCATATCTCCAGCCTGCGAGAAAGAAACGGCTGGTAGGAAGAACGCGGGTCCCTCGTGGCTTTAGATTTCGGAGCCGGTCGCGACGTGGCCACGCAAACCGCGGGGAACTCTGATGCTGGCAGCACTGTGGCAGAGCGGCGCTTCAGCGCCGCGTGAGCATCCGTTATTATTATTAACTCTCGGCTTCAGCCGTTGCGCCGGACCACGAGAACGGATCTGCGGAGCAATCCAGGCCGCACCTCTCTACGTCATCCCCAGCTTCCACACCAGGTAACTGCACGCTTCCCGCATCACCGCATACATACGCTGTAACGCGCCGCGCGGGCGCGAGTTAGGACGAGGCGCCACGTATACCGGAGCAATCCCCTCGTGCTCCAGTAACCTTTTAATCCGGAAAACGTGATATGCGTCGCTGACCGCCACGCAACTGTGCAGTCCGTTGGCCCGCATGATTACCGCCACCCGCGTTGCTGATTGCGCGGTATCGGATCCCTGGGTTTCGGCAATGAGGTTCCGCTCGGGAATCCCGCGGCGCATCAAATAATCGCGCCCTACGCCACCTTCGCTGAAGCTCGGATCGAGAGCCGCGCCACCGGTTGTTATAACCACGGGCGCAAGATTTTTCTGAAAGAGTTCGAAAGCATGATACAGCCGGGCGCGCAATACGGGCGAGGGGCGACCGGAATACTCCGCCGCGCCAAACACAACAATCGCGTCCGCCGGATGCAGTTCCTGTAGAGAACCTTCATGGACCACGCGAATCGCGGTCACCGCAAGAAACATCGCCAGGGCGAGCAACGCCAGCGCTTCCAGCCGCACCAACCAGCGGCCGGGCAGGGTGGCTAAATCTTGTTTCATCCTTTGGCAAAAAACGTGGAGATTTCGTCCGCAGGAATCGCGCCCTCGCGCATGACCCTCCAGCGCGCAGCTTCATCGGTCAAATCGATGATGGTCGAAGGAATATCTCGCGGCGAGGTTCCCCCATCCACAATGATGCTGATCCGTCCGTGCAGCTGTTCATGCACTTGCTCCGCGCTGGTGCACTCCGCCGCTCCGCTCAGGTTCGCCGAAGTCGCCGTGATCGGAATCGCCGCCGCCGTGACCACTGCCAGCGGAATCTTTGCATTGGGCACGCGGAGCGCCACGTTCCCGGTATTCGCCGTCACCTTCAGCGGCAGGCGAGATCCCGCTTTCACAATAATGGTCAGCGGCCCCGGCCAATATTTCCGAGCCAGCGCATAAAATTCTTCGGGCAGAGCTTTGGCCAGTTCTTCCGCCTGATCCACGCTTTCGATCAGCAGCGATAACGGTTTATGGCGGGAACGCGTCTTGATGTCATACACGCGGTCGACCGCCCGCAGGTTAAATGGATCGGCCGCAAGCCCGTAAAACGTATCGGTTGGCATGCCCAGCACTTCGCCCGCGCGAATCTGATCAGCGGCGTACTTCACCAGCGAAACTTCAGGAGAGTCACAATTGATTTTTATGATTTCCGCGCGCACGGCGCTCCCTTCCAGCCTGTTCTTCCTTTAATGTATTTTTGCCCGTGAAACATAATACGGCAAAAGGCCGCGAAACGCGCGGACAGCGTATTATGCAGTCAACCCTCCGATGAAAAAGACCTCAGAATCCGCTCCTATCGGCCACAACCGGCTCCGCCGCATCGAGGGGCGGCACAACCCGCTCATTAAGCGGCTTCGCCAGGCATTCTCCCGCGCCGAACTCACCGACACCGGAGACTGCGCCATCGAGGGCGTGCGCATTCTGGAAGAGGCCATTCGCAGTGGGCTACGTTTTAGTTCCGTGTTCTTTCGTGAGTCTGCACAGGACCGCGCCAATCGTTTACTCCCCCAGATCGGAGCCCAGGTCGAAACTCTTCTGCTTCCTGACAAATTATTCGATAGCCTCGTTCCCAGCAAATCTCCGCAGGGGGTGGCCGCATTGGTGCGCTTCAGGCATTTCTCTATCGACGACTTGATCGAACGGTCGCAAGTAGGACCGATCGTCGTTATCGTCGGTCTGCAGGATCCCGGCAACCTTGGCACCATCCTCCGCTCCGCGGAGGCCTTCGGCAGCGCGGGCGTGATTCTCGGCGAAGGCACCGTCAGTGCTTTCAATTCGAAAGTCGTTCGCGCTTCGGCAGGCTCGGTCTTCCGCCTCCCCATAGTTCACGGCTCAAGCGACACGGCCGCCGCAAAGCTGGAAGGTGCTGCAGAGAAGCTGCGAGCCCAGAGCGTACGCCTGATCGCAACTTCATCGCACAAAGGAACCTCTCTTGATCAAGCGGACTTGAAAGCGCCAGCGGCAATTTTCTTTGGCAATGAAGGCTCGGGCCTGCCTCGCGACCTGATGGCTAAAATGGATGAAGTCATCGCCATCCCCCATGCTCCGCAAGTAGAATCCCTCAACGCCGGCGTGGCCGCGAGCATCGTACTGTACGAAGCCGCAAGGCAAAGAAGATAATTGCTGATTGCTGATTGCTGATTGATGATTCGATCCTTTTCTTCAATCAACAATCAGAAATCAACAATCATCAATTCTTATATGGGTCTATTCGAGCCCATCCCGAACGCTGCCACCGCCACCGACCGCACCCGTCCGCTCGCCGACCGCATGCGTCCCCGCACACTCGAGGAGTTTGCCGGCCAGGAACAATTGATCGGACCCGGCAAACCGCTCCGCACACAAATCGATCGCGACGATACCGGCTCGCTGATCTTCTGGGGCCCGCCTGGTACCGGTAAAACCACGCTCGCGAAGATCATCGCGAACATGACAAAAGCCGAATTCATCGAATTCTCCGCCGTGCTCGCCGGGATCAAAGAGATCAAGCAGGTGATGGCCGATGCCGAACGCGCCCGGCAATACGGCACTCGAACCATCGTCTTCATCGACGAAATCCACCGCTTCAACAAGGCCCAGCAGGATGCCTTTCTGCCTCATGTGGAAAAAGGCAATATTCGCCTGATCGGCGCGACCACAGAGAATCCGTCTTTTGAAATTAATGCTGCACTACTATCGCGCTGCCGCGTCTATGTCCTGCAACCGCTCACTGAAGATCAAATCGTGCAACTGCTGAAGCGTGCTCTCACCGATGAAGACCGTGGTCTCGGCGCGATGAGGCTCCGCGCCTCCGACGATGTCCTGAAAAAAATCGCCAGCTATACCAGTGGCGACGCACGCAGCGCGTACAACGTGCTCGAAGTTGCGGCTGGGCTGGCGCAGCAGTCCGGCGCACAGCCACCCGAGATCACCGACGACATCGTCCGCGATGCCCTGCAGAAACGCATCCTGCTCTACGACAAGGCCGGCGAAGAACATTACAATCTGATTTCAGCTTTGCACAAATCCGTGCGCAACAGCGATCCCGACGCCGCTCTCTACTGGCTCGGCCGCATGATCGAAGCTGGCGAAGACCCGCTCTACATCGCCCGCCGCGTGGTGCGCATGTCAGTGGAAGATATCGGGCTCGCCGATCCCAACGCTCTTTCCCTCTGCATGGCCGCGCGCGATGCTGTGGATTTCATCGGTATGCCGGAAGGCAATCTGGCGCTCGCACAAGCTGTTGTCTATCTTTCTGTAGCACCCAAATCCAATGCGCTCTACACCGCTTACGGCGAAGTGCAGCATGATATCGAACAAACCGCCGCCGAGCCTGTTCCACTTCACTTGCGCAACGCACCGACTCGGCTTATGAAAGGCCTCGGCTACGGAAAAGATTATCAATACGCCCACGACGTCGAAGGCAGAGTCGCCAACATGCAATGCCTGCCGGATAATCTCAAGGATCGAATTTATTACCGCCCGACCCACGAGGGCATCGAAAAACGCATTCGCGAACGGATGGACGAGATCAAGAAATTACGGTCTTCAACTCCAGCCAGCCCAGCTCGGCAAAAGAAAGAGTCTTAGCGTTTCCCAGCAGCACCCAAATATCATTGCTGTTGAAGGCTGGCTTCATGGCCACAACCGGCGTAAATATTTCCATCACCACTCCGTTGCACTTCGCGCTGACGCCAGCGTGGTGTTCGTTAGCGTTGGTTCCTAAAAGAGCCTCGGCTTGTTCCCCGCCAGCCGGCCCGCGCTTCCGCTGCTTATCTGGCGTCCGGGGTATCGCCGGACTGAGCTTGCGGCAACGTGAAAAGAATGATGAGACTGGCAAGAGCCAAGACGGCGATAATAAAAACGCTGCCCTCGGGCCCGGTGGTTCCTCCGCTCAGGAGAGGTCTGCCGACAGGATGCGTTGCGAGCAGATGGTGCTGCACCATCAGTCCGCTGTCAGCGACGCCGTAGAGAAAGGACTGGGCCCAATCCCACGACGTGTGAAAACCGATAGCCCACCACAGGGAGCCTGTGCGCCATAGGCTAAAGCAGAAAACCATTGCCGCCAGGCCAGCGGCAAGCAATCCGATCGGGGATTCTCCCGGGTTCTTGCCGTGGCCGAGGCCGAACAGTAAAGACAAGATGACGGCTGCAGTCCAGAAACCCAAGGCCTTGCTGTGACGAGCCTTGAACGCCCATTCGGAGATCCCTGCGAGTCCGCGCGTAAGGGTGTACTGCAGGTAGCCGCGAGTAAGATACTCCTCGAGCAGCCCGACGAGGAGGAAGCCGAGCAGCCAGATCGCGCCGTAACGAAAAGCATCTTGGCCAAAGAGCAAGCGGTTGTCGATGACGAGAAGTCCAGTCTTCCATAGCGCCGCGATCAAAAGCGATAGGCACACGACTCCCCAGGCCAGGCCGGCGAAGAAATACTTCAGCCTGCCTCTGCCGCCGAAGCCGTACACGGAGTTGGGCCGCCGTTCGACCTTCGACATGATCCACGTGGCCAGAACGGTAATGACAAAGGGAATCGACTCGGCAACGTACAAGAACTTCAGAGACGCCTCCGAGCTGGGCTTCGGCGACTTTACGGCTCCGGGAAAAAGGTTGTGACCGATGAAGTTTACGCAGAAGACCATCGCGGCAAAGATCGCGACGAAGATCAGCAGGCTCCAGCCCGCGCGCAGGCCGTCTTCGCCGACAAAAATCTTGCGCAGGGTTGAGCGTTGCGCGGGCGGTACGGGCTCGGCGGTGGGTATCAGCGTTGGGTCATGGTCCAAAGGGCGCCTCGTCTAGAAAATCCTGTTGCTTGTGGTTTATACGCAGGGTGAGACGCTTTGGTTCCACAGTAGCCAGAGCCAAGCCTGGCCCACTCATCGAAAGCGCGCCCGATGCTCTTTCAGAACACAGCGGTCCATCACCACAAAGATTCCAGCTTGGCGTGCCTTCGCCGCAGCCTTCTCGTGAATCACACCTTCCTGCATCCAGATTGCCGGCACTTTTAAGCGGATCGCCTGCTCTACGATTTCTTCGACAAACTCGGGACGCCGGAATACATTCACGATGTCGATCTTTTCCGGCACCTCCGACAGCGAAGCATACGCCTTCTCGCCCAGGGACGATTCAATCCGAGGATTCACGGGAACGATACGATATCCATGACTTTGCATGTAGGCCGACACGCCGTGACTCGCGCGCATTGGATCGTTGGACAGTCCGACCACGGCGATCGTTTTCGCGCTTATCAGCAGTGCACCCACTTGATCGGATTGAGGAAGAGAAGCCACGCGCTCCTACTTTTTGTTCGCCGCGTCCAGTTTCTGCTTGTACATCTTCATGGCCAGCTTGCGCACGGTTTCAGAAACTTCCTTATTGGCGGAGATATTCTTCAAGTCCACAGTCAGAAGATGTTTCATCAGTCCTAAACCAAGATCAAGCGGAGTGCGCGGGTTCGACACGAGATTCCGCACCACAATGTAATTCTTCATGAAGCGTCGTTTCAGCGGAATCTGCCGCAGCACCGCTTCCAATACATTCTTTTGCAGTGCAAACTTTTCCACTTCTCCATCAGAAAGTTTCGGCGCCTCGAGCACCGCGAGCGCCACCACCTTCGTGCCGTCGCGAATCAGAATCGATCGCTCTTCTTTGTTCCCCTTAAGGGCCAGTTGGATGCGACCTTTCACGTCCAGCCGGTTGATCTTTTGCATCGAATTGTCACGCTTCGCTGGTATCACAGGTTGGGGAAGCTTGCGAGCAGATGGCGTGACAGCCGAAGCAACGCCGGGCTTCGCAGCAGCCGCCGTCCCAGTCGCGGCCGGCGCCGTCTCCGGCTTGCCCCCAATTTCCTGCATAGCAGATACCGGAAAATAATCCGCTCCCAGCAAATCCATAATCCCGCCGATCGGCTGAAAGGGCTTTCCCTCTTCCGCAACAATTTCCGCAGCATGCTCGGCGAGATAGGCAGAGACCGCTTCTTCGGGCACGTCTCCCTCTTCGTCGACTACCACTGCCACCGGGTCAGCCGAGGGCTCAACGGCCGCGACAGCTTCCGTGGCTGCGGTGTCGATCTCACTCTTCCCTGCACTCGGGACTCCGCCCAACAATTCAGCAATCGTCGAAGCCTCGTGCGGCTTTACATAAGGATTCGATCGAAGCGACCGCAAAACATTCGTTGCCGTCCGCACACGGGCACTCTGCAACATCGTGGCGATATTCTCCGGAGAGGCAGAGATAGCAAACTTAACCAGTTCGCTCTCTGCCACTGACGGGTTCTCGAGCAGCGCCGGCAGCAGCTTCGGACGCAGATTCTCCGGCGAGACCAGATAGTCGAGTACTTCCCTCGCTGTTTTTGGATCGGACGCCGCAGCCAGCGAAGCCGTTTCGTCCCAACCCGCCAGAGTCATACGGGCAAGATCGCCAAACACTTTATTGTGCCTGGCGAGATAAACCAGAATTTCAAGATTCTCATCTGGCGGCACGGACAGCGCACCCCGCGCCGCGAACTGCATCATGTTCGATGGCAGCTTCGACGCGCGAATTTGATCGATCGTTCGACCCATCAATTCACCTCTTCGACCAATGCGGAGGTCTCCGACTTCGCCAGCATTTCAAGTTCCACCACCGCCAGTTCCAATTCGTGAATCAGCCGGTTTCGCTTGCCGCGCTTAAATTCCCGCACCAAAGCCCGATAGTACCAAAGTGTCCCATCGCGCCCGCCGTTGAAGCGTGCCCAAATTGATTCCCCAACTTCCCGGTAATCCGAAAGAATGGAGCGCACGTTATTCAGTTTGTCCGCCGCGGAAACCAGCCTGGTCTCCGCATCGGCATCCTTCAAATGCCGGAGATAATTTTCCTTGCGTTCGCGCCATGGCGGTTTTGGCTCTACGTCAGAATCGGTGCATCCGTCCACAATCTTCGCGACACGGCTGCCGAAACGCTTCTTCACTTCTCTCAGCATCGGCGCGCCACCGCAATCTTCCACCACATCGTGCAGCAAAGCCGCAATCGCCATATCTTCATCACCGCCGAATTCAAGCGTCAACGAAGCTACTCCCATCAGGTGCGCGATATAGGGCGTAGTCGAGGCCTTGCGTACTTGTCCCGCATGTTTCTCCGCGGCAAAAAGAAATGCCTTCAAAAACCGCGGACCCAGCTTGATTGCGTTGCCCTGCTTCCCGCCCACTATTTCTCCTGTTTCTCCCCGCGCCGCGCCAGCAGATATGCGCGAATGAACGGCTGCAGATCTCCATCCAGCACGCGATCCACGTCCCCGACCTCGGTTTTTGTCCGATGATCCTTGATCATGCGATAAGGCTGCAGCACATACGAACGAATCTGCGATCCGAAATCGTTGTCAAGTTTTGAATCCTCAATCTTCTTGGTGGCCGCGCGCTTTTTTTCCATCTCATACTCGTAAAGCTTCGAGCGCAGCATGCTCATCGCGCGCTCGCGATTTTTGTGCTGCGAACGCTCGTTCTGGCAATTTGCCACCAGTCCCGTTGCAATATGAGTAATCCTGACCGCCGAATCCGTAGTGTTGACGTGCTGCCCACCCTTGCCGCTGGAACGGTAAGTATCAGTGCGGATATCCTCCGGCTTAATTACGATATCAATGCTGTCGTCGATCTCCGGCGAGACAAACACGCTGGCAAACGACGTATGCCTCCGCTTCGCCTGATCGAAGGGTGAAATCCGCACCAGCCGGTGCACGCCAATCTCGCTAGAAAGCAGCCCGAACGCATATTCCCCATTCACGGCAAACGTCGCCGACTTCAAACCCGCTTCTTCGCCCGGCTGGTAGTCGTAAAGAACAGTTTCGAATCCTTGCCGTTCCGCCCAGCGCAGATACATGCGCAGCAGCATATCGGCCCAGTCCTGCGATTCCGTTCCCCCCGCCCCGGGATGAATAGTCACGATCGCGTTGAGCGCGTCGTTTTCACCGGAAAGCAAAGTCTCGGTCTCCAGTTTGTCTACCAGTTCGCGCAGCGTGTCGATCTCACGGCGCAACTCGGCATCAACCTTCTCGCCTTCTTTCGCCAGATCGAAATAGGCTGCGATGTCGTCGCTGCGCCGCGCTAGGTCCGCATCGGTTGCGAGCAGGTGCTCCAGCCGTTTTTTCTCGCGCATCACCTGCTGCGAGCGTTGCGGATTCGACCACAGATTCGGGTCGGCGGATTGCTTCTCAATTTCGGCTAGTTGCGGACGGAGTTTGCCCGCGTCAAAGATACTCCCGGAGCTCGCGCACCTTCTTGCTCAACAACCCGTATTCCTGCTCGAACTCTTGATTCATGAGGATGTTTCTGCTTTCTTCCCTGCCTGCACCCGAAGCGTGAAGCGCATGAGCAGCGCTGCTGCTGAAATTATCGCACACAGATACGCGAACCAATCTCCGTGCCGCGTGTAGAAAGTGGTTACGGAAGTGAGGGCATAAGGCGCAAGCAGCGCGCCGCGTTCTTTCCGCGGAATCCGCGCCACCGTTCTCCCGTAGGGATCGATCGACGCAGTGACTCCCGTATCTGTCGCACTCAAAATCCAGCGGTCGTTCTCGATCGCCCGCATGCGCGTCTGGTTCAAATGCTGGGCGTAAGCTCCGCTATCGCCATACCATCCGTCATTCGAAATGTTTACGAATGCTTGCGCGCCGTTATCCGCAAACTGGCGCACCTCATCCGGGAATACCGATTCGTAGCAAATGAAAATTCCCAGCCGCTCACCTCCCGCGTCCAGGGGAGCTCGCGATTCTCCCGCTTTAAATTCTCCGACTTCTTTCGTAAGCCCGCCCGCAAACGCGAACAACTTGGGGAACGGCAAATACTCTCCGAAGGGCACCAGATGCACTTTGTCATAGCGCGCAGTCCAATCGCCCGTAGGGCTCACCAGCGCCGCCGAATTGAAAACTTCCGAAGCCGCTGCCCCGCCTGGCTTTGCCGGCGTACTTCCAATGGCACCGGTAAGTACCCATGTATGGGAGGAGCGAGCCATCTCACTCACCGGTTCTCGAAACAACGGATCGTTCGCAAAAAAAGGCGCGGGAGATTCGGGCCACACGATCAAGTCCGCTCGGCCATATGCCGATTCGGTCGCGCGCGATGACGATGAACTTGAAGTTTCAGCCTTTACGCTGAGATCAGTCAGTTCGCGCAGGGTACGCTCGAAAGTATCTCGCGTCCAGTTTTCATCGACCGGAATATTTTCCTGCACCAGCAGCGCCGCGCGATCCGCCGGAATCGCCGGAGCATCCACCAGCCGTCCTGCCTGCAGCACGGCCGCCGCCGCCAATGCCGCTGCCAGCAAAGTGGCCCGCTTCTTTTTCGGCACCAGAAATCCCGCAGCCACCGCGACGTTTACCAGCATGATCTCGAACGATATGCCGTACACTCCGGTCCATGTGCTGATGCGGCTCAGCGAAATATTCTCCACCTGCGCGGTGCCCAGCAAATCCCAAGGGAATCCGGTGACGCGAGTTCGCGCCAACTCCGCGGCAACCCACAGAAAAGGTACGGAAACTAATGCCAGCCGATTATCTCGCCTCGGTCCCGCCGCCAATCCCAACAGGAGCCCAAACAGTCCGTGATACAGACCGAGGTAAAGGCAGAAGAGAAACAGCGCCAGCGCGGCCGCAGGTGCGCTCAGCCCGCCATGCTCGTGCATGGTGTCGTAGATCCAGTAACACGTGCCTGCGTACCACAGAATGCCGGATGCGTAGGCCAGCAAAAACGCCTGCCCCGGAGTCGCAGCCTGAAGGTTAACGGAGCCATCTATCTCGAGTGCGCCCGCGGGCCGCGCCCGCAACAAAGCCACGATCAGCGGAGCGAAGGCGACCCACGACAAAACATAAAGTCCAGGCAGGGGAAAAATAAGAATCTGCAACAGCGACGACAGCCCAACCAATAACCACGCGCTGTAATGAATTTGCCTCACCGGCCAGAATAACAAAACACCTCAGCGTTGAACGGAGAACAAGAATACTCTTATCGTTCCAGATACCCTTTGCCGTTCCAAATGCTTTTTCATTTCAAATACCCTTGTCATTCCGAACCGAGCTGAAAGCTCGGTGAGGAACCTGCTGTCCTCGCCGCCCCCACGACCCCACGCACAAACTCAACAATCTCCATCGTCACATAAGGTGGAGGCGAAATTCTGAATAGGGGCCGATCCGCCACCGGCTTCAACGAAACTCCATGCCACGCAGCATCGGCATGATCATGCAGAATCACCGCACCGGCCCGGTCCATAAACTCCTGCGCCGACTTCTTGAAGTCTTCCGTTTCCGGATCAAGCACCGTCACGTACAAATCTGGACGCATAAATTTGAGTACGCTGTTCGATTCCACAATCACATTGCTTGCAGACTCGATCCGCCGCCGCAATGCTGGCATGGCCTCTGCCAGCCTGCCCTGTTCAGTCCGAACCCACAGCGACCGCTCCGCGCCTGCAACCAGAAAGCGGGATGTGTCCGATTCTCCGCTGCGGTCCTTTTCTTCGGAAATCGCCCACGAATGATCTCCAGTGGCGCAGTCGCACGCCTCTCCGTTCGCCGAACAAATTCCGTGGCCATACTGCGTGATTTTCACCGCTGTCCAATCGTACTCAGGCAGCGCGGCGATCAGGCCTGCGACCACGCTGGTCTTGCCCACGCTTCGCGAATGCCCGCCAATCACTACGATAGCCACGTCTACCTCTTCTTCGCCAACTTCGCCAGCGCCGCCAACTGCTTCAGGTATTGCCGCACCGGTTGCGCTGGAGTTCCCCAGAACGCCACGCCCTTGCCGTGCAAAACTTTATTAGGCAGTACGCCACCCTGGCCGCCGAGCATCACGCCTTCTCCAATGCGGGCATGCTCTCCAATGCCGACCTGTCCCCCAAGCACGACATCGTTTTCAATCACGATGCTTCCAGAAAGCCCAGTCTGCGCCGCAATCACCACATTCTCCGCCAGTTGGCAATTGTGACCGATATGCACGAGGTTATCAATTTTTGCTCCGCGCCCAATTCGCGTTTCATCGAGCGCGCCACGGTCGATCGTGGTATTGGCACCGATCTCCACGTCATCTTCAATCACCAGCCTGCCCACCTGCGGAAACTTCTCATAGCGTCCGCTTTGCGGATCGCGGACGTATCCGAAGCCGTCACTTCCCAACACCGCCCCCGCATGCACAACCACGCGATCGCCAAGCGTCGTTCCTGCATAAACCGTCACATTCGGATAAATCTCGCACTCGTTTCCAATCTTCACTCCGCGGCCAATCGCGCAACCGGCGCCGATCCGCGTCCCCTCGCCGATTTCCGCATCCTCGGCAATCACCGCGAGCTCCTCAACCATCACACGCGTCCCGCGTCGTACTGACGAATGAATCACCGCGCTCGCGTGCACTCCAGCACCAGAACGTTGCCTACCTTCATCCCGCAAAAAGCTAGCTGCCCTGGCAAACGCCAGCTTAGGATGGCTACAGATCAACAGCGGTTTCCGCTCCGTCGTTGACGCGAACTTTCCCGCAATCACCGCTCCCGCGCGCGACTTCAACGCCTGCGAAAGATGCTTTTCATCTTCCACGAACACCAGGTCATTTGACGAAGCCGACGCAATGCTGGCCACGCCGCTCACCTGAACATCTCCATCCCCCAGCAGGCGCGCCTTCACCGCTTCGGCGATTTCTTTCACCTTGTGCGTCATCGCTCCCACTCTATCTCACAGCGCCATGCCGACGAAAGTCAGAGTTTTGCCGGTTGGCGAAAAGACCGTTCCAGACGATAATCGAAGAAAGCAGTCTTCGCGAAACAGAACTAGCGCAACGCAAATCGATATATCCATGACCCTCCGAATCAAACAGCTGAGTGTCGTCGTGATCGCAATGCTTGTGTTCATCGCGCTCGCGCTCCCTGCATCCGCGCAGCAACTCGCCAGCCGTCTCATTCTCAAAGATGGTTCCTATCAGTCAGTCACGAAGTATGAAGTCAAAGGAGACCGCGTCCGCTACTACAGCGCCGAGCGCGAAGAATGGGAGGAACTCCCCTCATCCCTTGTAGACTGGCCCGCCACAGAAAAATACGAGAAAGACCGGGCCGCTGCTCCCGCCATTCCCGAAGCCGCCCTCATCGATAAAGAAAGCGGCGCAGATCGGGCGGCCGAAGAGGCCCGGCTTCCACAAGTTGCTCCTGGCCTGCGCTTGCCAGAGCTCTCAGGAATGTTCCTGCTCGACAATTTCAAGGGCCAGCCACAACTGGTCGAAGTGCAGCAAGGCGAAGGCGTTGTCGATCGCAACAGCAAGACCAATATCTTGCGCGGCGTGGTCGCCAGCGGCAAGGAAACCATAGAACTGGATGGCGCCCACGCTGCCGTTTACTCTCACGTCGCAGTGCCTTCCGTCTATATCAAGATGGATAACGATTCAGACCAAGCCCCGCCTCCGGGAGAAACCGCCTCCGACAAGCCGTCTCTGCCCAGCCTCGACGCCCCGCGCGCTGAACCCCAGCGTCCCGAACAGCCCGAACAAGCTACCGCTCCCGAACGCTTTCGTATCGTGCGTCTGAAATTAAGAAACGGCAAGCGTATCGTCGGCGATATGAAACGGGCCAGCACCGGCAAGGTGAGTCAGGAAGAAGATTCGGTAAAGAGCACTACGGACCACGTGGGCACCGGATGGCTCAAGCTAACTCCGACCCAGGATCTGACGCCGGGCGAATACGCCGTCGTGGAAATGAAGGGTGACGCGGGCATGAACCTTTATATCTGGCCCTTCAGCGTCAATCCAAATAGCCCTGCCAATACAAATCCATGGACGCCAGATGTCAAAGCGAAGAGTGCGGAGCCGACGAGTCCGAAGTGAATTCTCATTGAGCCGTCCGGTACTGTGTAACCGGGTAACGGTCATTTCGCGATCTCGCGCATCGTCCCTTTGGCCGGCCGCCAGTGACTGCATACTTCTCAAGCGAGATTAGCGTGAATACGAAGGACCTCGCGGTTGCACGGAGTCGTTACCTCCCGCCCGCAGGGCGAGGAATGCTCTTCAATGCCGACATCGTGCCGCCCAAGGACGCCAACCTGCGGGCGCTTTCGCGCTCAATGAGGGCCTTGAGCGCTTCCCGAATCAGCGCGGTGTTGTCCGCTATTCCAGTGAACTCCTTGGCCGTGCGCACCAGGTCATCATCCAGCTCAAGGGTGGCTCTCATAAAAACCTAAGTACTGATTATGGCAGATGATGTAGTTTATTCCGCCGGATTAGAAGAACATTATTCGATCGCTAAATAAGTCCAGGTCTCACTTCATCACTCCCCGTTGCGCAATTCCAATATTATCCCGCGTCGTGTTCTTCACCAGATACATCATCTCGTCGGCCTGCCGGATGATGTCATGCGCGTCGCGCGCATCGTGCGGATAAGTGGCCAGTCCAATCGAAGCCCGGACATTCAGATTCAAACCTTCGTCGCGGCAGAAACAACTGGCTCGCATGCCATCGCGCAAACGCTTGGCGACCACCAACGCCTGATCTTTCCCGGTCTGCGGAAGCAGCACCACAAATTCGTCTCCGCCATAGCGAAATGCAAAATCAATCAACCGCAACTGCGCCTTCACCAGGTACCCAATCTCCGCCAGCAGCTTGCTGCCGATCAAGTGTCCGTGAGTATCGTTCACCGCCTTGAAGCGGTCCAGGTCGATGAAGAGCACGCTGAACTCATAGCCAAAACGCGATGACCGGTAAACTTCCGTTTCCAGCGTTTTATAAAGATGGCGCGCATTATAAAGGCCGGTGCAGTCGTCGGTAATCGTCAGCTCCTGAATCTTCTCTACCCAGCGCGCATTTTCAATCGCGATCGCGGCGTAGTCGCACAATGCCTGCAGGAAGAAAATCTCTTGCTCGTTGAATTGCGAAATATCCGCATTCACCAGCTGGATAACGCCCAGCACCCGCAAGCGCGACCGCAAGGGCACGCAGATCACGGATCGCGTCTCGCAGTGCGTGGCCTCATCAATGCGTTTGGCAAACCGCGGATCGCTTTCCACGTCCGAGAGAACGACCTGCTCGCCGTGTTTCGCCACCCATCCGGCAATGCCTTCGCCCAACTTCAGTCGAATATCTTTCAGCGCCTCGGCCGCGGCGCCCACCGCAATCGCGAAGTAGAGTTCGTCCGTTTGCTCGTCCACCATCAGCAGCGACCAGGTGTCAGGACGGAAATATTCCGCCATTTTTTCCATGATGGTCTGCAGGATCGAATCGAGGTCCAAGGACGACGTCAACGCTTTCGCTACATCGTGAAAGATATTGAGTTCCTGGCTCTGGCGGGTTAGTTGCGTGCCGACGGCCTCGGACATGGGGGGTTCCTTCATCTCCCGTAACTGCGGGCGCCATCGCCCGCGAGCCTTCTGCGCTGAGCCTTGATCGTCGAATTGTTACCCGAGCTTCAAGTAAACAATTCGCTGCATGGACGAGTGACAGTTCCGAAAATTATAGATTCGCATTCCACTCGCGGCAATAACCGTTGGTAACCAGAACCTGTAACGCCAATGGATGCTTCACATAGCCAGATCCCCCACAACCAGGATTCGCCCTTAACTCGCACTCGGCTCCTGGCGTACTCTAGTATTCATGCTTCGAATCACTCGCCGCTTATCTTTACTTGCTGCTGTCGCCAGCCTTATGGTTGTTTTCCCAGGCTTCCTAGCCGTCGCGGCCGCGCCGGTCGATCCGAAAACTGTCGCCGTGGTGGACGCCGGCCTCGGCCCATGCGCCGCCGATTTCACCATTACTGACGCCGCCAATCAGCCGGTCTACGGCGCGAATATCCGTGTCCGCATCACCTACGGATTTCTGAACCTGCACAAACTCGACCTCCAGGTCGGTACCAATGCCGAGGGCAAAGCCCGTTTCGTAGGGCTTCCAGGTAGTCGCAAGCAAGGCCTGTTCTTCCTGGCGTCAGAAGGCGATCGCGAAGGCTCGTCCTTTGACGATCCGGGCAAAACTTGCAAGACTCAATTCACCATCGTCCTGCGGAAGAAATCACTGCAACCCTGAGATTCCGTAGGACGCCCCGACAGCCGCGCCGGTAACCCCTACCTAGAACCTTATTGTGGCGTCCGCGGCAGCCTTCGCCTATGATGATGTCATCTGATGCGGGCCGGCAGACGTTTCGCCCGCCGGAGTCCATTGTGGGTACCTTTGGGGAAAATCTGCGCAAACAGCGCGAGCAGCGTGGCCTCTCGCTCGATGCGATCTCGACCATCACGAAAATCAGCCCGCGCATGCTGCGCGCCATCGAGGAGGAACACTTTGATCAACTTCCCGGTGGCGTCTTCAACAAGGGTTTCGTCCGCGCCTACGCCCGCATCGTTGGCCTCGATGAAGACGAGGCCGTAACTGATTATCTCGCGGCCCTGCGCGAGAATCAGGTTCTATCCCAAACCATTCTTCCCAACTTCCGCCCCACGAAAGAATCATGGGAAGAGGACGAACCAGGTCACCGCAAGGCTAACGCCGAATCTGGCGTCACACCTCTCCGCAATCTCGACCACCGGACGAACGCGCCTACGGGCCGTATTCAAAATGACCGCGTGACTGATCCGCCGTCCAACCGTCGTTTACACCTCGAAGATCGTCGCAAGGATGCTCGTCGCAGCGAAGATCGTGAGGTTCGTGCCCATGAACTTAAAATTAATGAAGCTCGGAGCGGTGAGAACCCTTCCAACGGAGCTCATCCCCAGCGAAAATCCGACAATGACGTTCCGTCAGCGCCGCTCTCTTTTCTGAACTTAAACTCGGAGCCGTCCTCTTCGACGCAGAGTCACCGGGAGCCAGCGAGTCCTGCCTCACCTGATGGCCTCGCTCACCCCGTTCCCTGGGGGAAACTGGCCGCCGCATTGATGCTGATCACTCTGCTGTTGGCCTTCTGGACTGTGCGACGGCAACACCGGACTTCTGCCGCAGCGCAGCCCGCAGCTATTACATCCGC
>JBAVUV010001043.1:0-3743 GCA_049696955.1 Candidatus Sulfotelmatobacter sp.
TCCAACGGCTCCATAGCTCGGTCCGCTGCGCCGCAGAAACCGCCACCCGTTTTCCTTGGGTCATACACACCACCTTTGAACAGAAGCTTTATATTAGATGGTGTTGCATCGACCCATTGAGACCACCTCTATAAAAGGAGTCAAGGAGAAAACACTTCTCCTTCGGCTGGATTTTTTCTTGGCTTCCAGCCCACCGCGTCGAGCAGAATTGTTGTTGCTTCCGTTCCGAAAGCTCGGGACGCTACGCACGTTGCGCAGCGGTTTGGTTTTCTCTGCCAGCGGTTTTCATCACCTTTGCGCGACGAAGCCAGTCCGTTCGGAGACTCACAAGCAGCACGGTTGTCAGGTGCCAACCATGGTTCTATTGGGGACTCGTGGCCCATAGCTTTTTCGGGTAGTCCGAGGGGGACTAGCGTCGCGTGAGAGACTGAGGTGCCCGAGGCACGCAGAGCCTAACTTATCAGCTGAGACTCGCCCTCGAACCCGAATGTCTCCAGAACCCGACGGACCACCGCCGGAAGAAATTCCAGGACGGAACGGATTGGCTGGAGACATTCAAGCTGTTTGTGGTTTCAGATGTTGGGCGTCGAAGCGCACTCCTTTCTTCCAGACGATCAACGTAATGGCGGCCATCTTGCGCGCCAATGGCAGACGCGCCATCTCCCGCCGGCTTCCGGAGTACCTGGATACGTGGGCAATTTTTCCGCGGCGGCGGCGCGAAACCAGTCGGGGATGCCTCCGCTTCCGGCCTACGCAACCGGCGCGGACAGCAGCAGACTCGCCGCCAAAAACACGATCCCGGCCCTTACTTCAATCACCCTTGGCCGAAGTGTGTTGAAACACGACCTGTAGGTTGTCATTGGATTTCACCGAATTGAAGAAAGCCCGCAGAGCTGAGTAATACTTCACCTCGAAGAGCATAACGCTGTTCACCAGGTGGCGCTGGATTACAACGGTGTTGCCCTGCAGCGTCGGCTTGAATTCATACGACATGGCTCCTGGGTTCTGCGTCTGTGCTGGAGGCAGCGACTCAACGACAAAACCTGGTGGGACATGGATCGTAATGCTGTCGGAAATCTCGAACGGGTAGTGAAAGTAGACGTCATTCGAGCGCTTCTGCGACTCGAAATTCCTAACCACCGCCTCTTGAAAGAGAGTGGAGGGAACGAGCAGGCGGCGTCCCGTCGGAGTGCCGAATCCGTCCGCTTTCAAGGTAGCCTCGATGTGAATGGGCTTTGAAGTGTCACCCCAATCGTCGATTCTCGTGATTTCCACGTTCCCTCCGGGCAATCCGTCCTGCAGAATCTCCTCGAACTTTTTCTTGCGGCCGGCTTCGTCTTCTTTGCGGTATTCCTCGCGGTAACCGATGGCAGGGTACCCCGCATAATCAACGGTCACTTTTCCGTTGGCATTCCCGTCTTCATCAATTTGTAAGTCGGCGACGCGGACCGTAGCGGCATCGGAAGGCTTGGGGGGAGGCGTTTGCAAGAACTTGCCGCCTTGCTTGTTGACGACCAGACCCGAAGTGGCGGTTTCGACCCAGGGAAGCATGGGGAAGGGGCAAAATATGGCGGCGGGATCGAGGAAATATGTTTTATTCCCCACACGCACCCACACGATGTCATCGCTAATTTCTCTAGGATCCTGAATTGTTGGATAGAAAGCGTTGAAATTGCGCGGGGCCACGTAAACACTGGTTGCCTCGAAACCGGCCACGCGCGCCAAGGCGATGAAGAGGTAATTGATTTGCCTGCCGTTCGCGTACCCATTCTTGAGGACGTCCTCGACGTTGGATTCTTCCTTGAGATTCTCCTGTCTCATCTCCGTTTTGGAGCGGCCTTCTTCGTAGGAGAGGTCGCGAATCTTCTGGACTCGCGCATAGATCTTTTGCAGCTTGACCTCTGGAGCGTCATTGGGCGCGATCGTCCGGGCGAGGTCGCTTTGCAGTGCGGATTTCTTGTTGATGAAATGCTCAAGATCGTCGTTCCACTTCTTGTCCATGCGCGCCCAGAACTGGTCGGCCCCCTCATTTTGGGGGGCGTCCGAGTCTCTGTGAAAAAATTCGACTCGCGCTTCGACCTCTTGACGGGGAGGCATGAGCGGCTCGTCCTCGACTCCCGGAATATCTCGAACGGCCATCGTGTAGGACCCGTCCGGCTGCTGCTTGGGAGCGTCCGAACTCGGCAAGAGGAAGAGCCGGAAGAAGAGGGGATAATGGGTACCGTAGGAGGAGGGGACGTAGGGGAGGATTGAGAAGTGAGCCTCCCGCGTGAAAAGCTCCTCCGAAACGATCCACTCTTCGTTGTAGAGGTAACGTGGCTTGTACTGTAATCGGTAACGGTATTCAATGATGCAGCCGGGCTTCACTTCGGGCAGGGTAAAGGTTTTCGCCAGAAATTTATATCCGCTGGCCCGTACGATCGTCTTCTCAAACGGCTGGCCCTCGAAATTCACAATGGACCCGTCCGGGCGGATCGTTCGCGCCTTTAGATCCTTTACGTCGCTGTAATTCTTATTAAACTCGATTTCGACGTCTCCCCATCTCTCGCCCTTTTCGGTGAAAATCTTAATGCGGGCGTAGTCGTCCACATACGGGCCGTCGGTATCCACGTATATTTCGTTAACAAAGTTCTCCCGGTAAAGAATCATTGCTGCAGCGCCGGGGCTGGCCGGGTTGTCCTTCAAGGCCAAGTCTTCCCGAGAGATCGGCTGCCAATCTTGGGTTGACGTGCTAGCGATGGGTACGCCACCCGGGATCGCCCCTAGAACTGCTATGGCCGGTACTAGCCATATCGCGCGACGCATGAGTAAATTAAAGTCCTCCTGTAGCCTGGGGTTGACTCCCACTTGTCCACAGCCTCGGGCGGACGCAGCGGGCGGCCCTAATTTACAACCAGTGAATTGCCTACGACGGTATCTGTGAGTTTCGGCGATGTCAATAAGCCCTTTTTGCAGTTTCCGCGAAGGTGTCGTCGGGGCTGGCATTCGTGCCCCTTGTGATTGCGGCAGTGTACTGTTCGACAAAGGCCGAGATTCACTCTTTCTGGCTGTCGTTGCGGTACAAGCTCAAAGGCAGCTCGCTGAAGGTGCTGGAGGTCGCACCTCCATGAATGCAGACGGACTTGATGAACAGCAAGAGCGAGGCTCGGGCAATGTCGCTCGCACGGTTCATCGACGAAACGATAAAGGTGCTTGGAACGGATGCGGCGGAGGCGCTCGTGAAGAGGGTCAAGATGCTCCGGAATAACCCAGGTCCTAGTGAGGCTGCATTTGTGACGCAGTTCAACGATTTACTGGCGCAGGCGTATTAATCAGTCGCTGTCGTGGAGTGATTCACTTCAATTTTGTAACCCATTTGTAGCCCAACTGAGGGGCAGTTTTCAGAGCGCTTGTGCCCGTAAGCAACCGACGATAAGGCGTTTAGGATTTCCCGCCCCCAAGCTTCTAAGCAGAGGGTCGGGGTTCGAATCTCTCCGGGCGCGCCATCTCGTTTTCAATGCGTGGCTAGCGATCAAGGCGGGTCGCCTCCGTAACAACGAGAAGAGGACCGTCGTCGCCCGACTATGAAAAAAAATGCGCCGCCGAGAACTGTTGAGGAATTCATCCGCGCGTTTCCGAAGAATGTCCGAGAGATTTTGCAGGAAGTAAGGCGCACAATCAGGGAGGCAGCGCCCGAGGCCAAGGAAACGATCAGTTATCGGATGCTGGCATTAAAATTGAAGGGCGCCTGCGTGGTGTATTTT
>JBAVUV010001044.1:0-3668 GCA_049696955.1 Candidatus Sulfotelmatobacter sp.
CCTATAATCTGCATCTCGGCCTCCTTCGGTCCGAGCACTGTTGGGGTGAACACCGAACAGTTTACTCGGGCCGTCGCGAGGCCGACGTCGTTATGACATCAATCAGGAGTTGTCCGTCGCAGGCTCCACAGTCCGCGCGCCGAGAGGACAGTGGAGAAGAGCGCGGTCACGCCGAGCGCGATGAGCGTCCAGACGAAGAAGAAGCCTCCGCTGGAATTGGCGATGCCGCTGGCGACGCCGACACCCTTCCCCTTCATGTGGACGACGGGGACGGCCAGCAAAAGGAGCGACCCGAGCAGGATGATGACGTACCCCGATCGCCGTTCGGCGAGCACCAGAGTTCCGTAAAGCAAGACGACTAAGATGGGCACAGCAGTGAGGCTTGAGAGCCCTCCCGGCTCCATCCCACGGACGATGTCATCCGCCAGGTGAAACGTCATGAAGAGGATCGAGAGCAGAGACGTGATGGTTAGCAAGAGGTTCTGCTTCATTTGGCTATTCTCCTCGTCAAACCGTACCGAGCTAGGCGATTGGTTCCGGGTTGCCGACGGCCCGCTCCGAACGAACTGCTGGCTTCAACGCTGACCAAGTCCACGCTTGCCAGATGATCACCGAGGTGCATACAGTTTCGATCGTCGCGAAGAACACGTATGCTGGAAAAGTGGGGTCCCGAAAGTCACCGTTAGTCAGAGGCAGAACGAAGGTCAGGAAACCGTTTACAAGGGTCAAAATGAGACCCGCGATGATATTCGCCAGCCGGTTCGCTCTAAACGGAAGCAGCCGACACGCCACAATCATGGCAATGGGTATTTCCATCAAGACCGCTGAACCCAGCAGAGCCCATTGTGGGAGATGTGGGGCTGTATTCGGCGAGCCAACGAAAGCGAACAGCGCAAGCACGTCCGCGTACAGGTAGTTTAATAACGCGAAGAGCCAGAATAGAAACAACCGCTCCTTTGTGTCAGGCATGTCAACCTCCTACGGAAAAGCAATGCAGCTTCTGAGTTGCGCTCCCGCCCAGGCACGGGATTCCTTTTCCCATTACGAGGGGGGAATCTCCGCGAGGCTTGGATACGGACCTATACGGGGAGACCAACGAAAAAGACTCATGGCGGCCGCGTTCCATCTGGCAGAGCCTCGATTTCGAGTCAACTCCCGGGAAGTCAGGTGGTCTCAATGGGTCGACGCAACACTAAGCTCGAACCCACCTGGCATTGAAAACAAAAGCTAAAAGCGCTCACTAAGGCTAGACCAGCCGGGACGCTGCCCTGGCTAGGTTTTGACCGAGTACGCCCAAACAGATGGTTCTCCCGCGGAAGCATCGTCGAATCAATGCACTAGATGGTGTTGCATCGACCGGTCGAGCCCGCAGCGTTTATCAGGAGTTAGCGAAGTTCGTTGCCATGGGCTACGTGAGTGTGCGACGGTAGACGAAATCGAGGCCGCACGGACTAAGTGGACTATACAAAAAGGCGGATGGAAGCATGAGCGCGCATTGCTGCGAGCGAATGGATCACGACCTCACCCACAAATGTGATGTGCACATGAGCCGGTTTGACTGCCCCGACGCATTGATCGCGGTCGTTGGTGGTGGTTACGGCCTAATCGTCCACGATGGCGGCCGGTCAGTCGTCGGAGTCAGGTTCTGCCCGTGGTGCGGATCAAAGCTTCCAGAAGGGTATATCGCCGGGGAACAGAGATAACCAACTACCATCTGCCAAATCGGATCACCGGACATATCCAGTAAGCGCTGCCATGCACAAGCGTGCCAATCGACATCTCAGCTTCTATCGCGACGCACTTGTCAGTTAATTTGACTTGCTAGCCGGCACAGCGTTGCGTTATTCATGATTACTCACAATGAACCATATTTTATACGCTACGCTCTCTCTCGCCATGTCCGTCCTACCCGGTCAATCCTCCGCTCGATCACAGGAGAAACTGCAGGCTGACCATCTAGAAGCTGCGCCAGTTATGCCTTACCCGAATTCCGCCGAGGGATTGCGACACTTCTTGCAGCATCTCATGGCGGCAGCGAAAAGTGGCGATGCCGGAACTGTGGCGACCGCCATCAGGGGCATGGAAATTCCTGACTACCATAACTGGTTTGTGGATACTTTCGGGAAGGAAACGGGCGAGTCGTGGGCACAACCATACGGGAAGGAGCTACGGGACAACGAAACGCAGTTGCAAGCACTCGTAATGCAGCTTGCTCAAAAGGATGGCGAGATTTTCGTTGCTAAGGTGGACAGCTATGCGAAGCCCGGCAGCCTTGAGTGGGGCCTATCCCACGGGCTAAAGCGCCCCGCAGACTTCTATTTTGCAGAATTTAGGTCGCCAGAGAGACCGAAAAACGCAGGTCATGACTTCTTAGGCTATTTTGTGTTTGTTGATGGCAGGTTTTGCTGGGACAGCACGATTCACCGGATGATTCCATTGTCAATCGAACGCGTGAGCGGCGTGGCGACTCTGCGTCCCATTCCTACGCAAGGAGACAGCGGGTCAGACTCGGGCACAGTGTACGAGAGCGAGCGATCCAATTTCAGGCTGACCCTCCCGAGCGATTGGCGGTTCGATGACGATTTGGCCCGCGCGCAGTACGGCATTGGGGCTTTCAGCTCTCCAGGCGACACAGTCCATCTGCTGGTTCAGCAAATTCCGAGTGGATCCAGTCCAGCAGAATTCGCCAAACAGCTCGACGCGCAGGGTGACCGTCTGTTCGCCGACTACCGCAAAATCGGCGAATCGCACCTGACACTTGATAGCAAAGAATGCGAAGCGATTTCATTCCAATTTAGCGACAAACAAAAAACTGCGGAAAGTTTGGTGGCCGGAGTCCCATTCCAGTCCTACTTAGTCATCGTCCCCGTTCGATGGGGTATTCTGGTTCTCAATTTTGTTACATCTTCGCAATTGTTCGATGCTGAGCAGCCCATATTTAGCAAAATCGTCGCGTCATACCGCTCGACGCCGGGCACGCCAGTCCTACCGTCGCCCGAGCCGGATAGAAAGTAGGATTACCGCTCGAACGTAGCATCGGTTCAACAATATTCCAAAAACTGATCGACGGTGCGCCATACGTCCCGGTTAGTCGGGTAATCGGATGACCCACTACCCCGGCCGCCTCGTGCTCCTGTCTGGCTCAGGCTCTTCGTAATTCGCGCCCGCCTTCGCGGCAGGACGCGTCGTAGCCTCTCGCGAAATATCGCTAAAGCCGTACGCCCGCCAGCCGATACGCTAGACAGGAAAGATAAGTTTCGATCGTGATGCGCTGCGGCAAACCGCATCCGTTGGACCGGCCGTAACTCCTGACAATGCCTCACTTACACGGCCGGGCCGAGGTTCCGATGGGCTCGATGGATTTGCAAGTCGCAAGAATGGTTCCAACAGGATCAAACTCTCCCGCGGGAGAGAGCGCCTATGTCCAGCCGTCTCAGCCCGCCAACCAGGTCCCTCCGGCGACCAAGGTGCCGACCGCATCCTTGCCCGCGACCCAACAGGACACCGTGTCCCTTTCCGGAACAGCCGCGCCACGGCAGCGCCAACAGAACTCCCCCTCGCAAGAAAGCGCTCAGCCCGCCACATTCACTTTGCTCGCCCGCACCAACACGTTCCCTCCCGACCAAAACACCCCCGCAGCTTCCAGCGCGAACGCTGCGCCTCCCACC
>JBAVUV010001045.1:0-5118 GCA_049696955.1 Candidatus Sulfotelmatobacter sp.
ATCCTCGACACGACATCATTTTACTGGCAATCAGGGAACGCTAGGTGTTTAGTTAAGACGAATTGAACAGGAAGCGATTTCTCGTATCGGGAAGCTGGCCCTCTTTTCTTGACGTTCAAGCTTGTACTGCAGCGCTACGAGTCCGTAAGGTCAATTCAGGGCCCGTGGTGTATTTGGCAGCATATGAACCCGTCATGTTCCAAGGTGCGGGTTCGAATCCCGTCGGGTCCACCGCTTTCCCGGTTCCGGTAGGGAAAGTGGGGAGGAGGTTTCGGACGGGGGACCTCCTCCAAAGTAATATTGACTTGGCCCCTGGACCTGACGATGATTATTTTGGAACTTTGACGGGTTCATGCCCCGGGCTGATTTGGCCCGGGGTTTTGTCTTCCTCCTCGCGCGAGAATCCTCGTGGTCGTTCCTCCCTTGCCATTCCCGCTAAGCTCCTGCATAATAAATGTTTGTTTTGACCTCGCCGGACTCTTCCGGAACAAGGATGTATCTCTGTGTTAATGATTCGACTGGCGCGCATGGGTGCGCGCAAACAACCGTTTTACCGCATTGTGGTGATTGAGAAGGCGCGCGCGCGCAATGGGCGTCCGGTGGAAGTGGTGGGAACTTATAATCCTCGGACCAATCCGACCAGCATCGAGTTCAAGCGCGAGCGGGTCGATTATTGGGTTTCGAAGGGCGCGCAGATGTCCGAGCGCGTGGAGAAACTCTATTCCAAGCCTGCGGCTGCTCCAGCGGCTTCCGTAGCGTAGACATCGTACAGACTGATCCCCATGACTGAAGCTAGCGGAAATGTTGGCGCTCTCGTCGAGAAGATCGCGAAGTGGATCGTCGATGCTCCCGATGAGGTTTACGTCGATCACTTGGATGGCGATGTGATCGAACTGGAAGTGGCCGAAGCGGACGTGGGAAAGATTATCGGCCGGCAAGGACGCAACGTACGCGCCTTGCGAACCCTGCTGAGCGCTGCAGGAGTGCGGGCACGGAAGCGATACACGCTGGATGTCATCGACTAACGGCCGGACCGCCGAGGCCTGGGGACCGGACCATTCGCGATCCTGAAACAAGCGGCGATTTTATTACGCTGGCCCGGGTGGTGAAAACGCAGGGCCGGCGCGGCGAAGTTGCGGCCGAGATTTTCAGCCAAGTTCCCGAGAGGTTCACTGCCGGCATGAAGTTGCTGGCGCTGCCGCGAGAGGCGGAAGTTCAGCGCCGCAACCTGGAAGTGCAAGAGCTTTGGCCGCACAAGGGATTGCTGGTTTTCAAGTTCGCAGGAGTGGATTCGATTTCTGAAGCGGAAATGCTGATCGGATGCGAACTGCAGGTGCCTCGCAGCCAGCGTTTGGAATTGCAGGCTGGTTGGAATTACGTAAGCGATCTTGTCGGCTGTTCAGTAATTGATGGTGGCCGCGAGATCGGGCGGATTGAGGATATTCAGTTTGGAGCGGGTGAAGCGCCGCTGCTGATTGTGCGCCAGGCGAGCCGATTGGTGGAGATTCCTTTTGCTGAGGCTTATCTCGAGAGCGTGGACATGCAGCACAAACAAGTGCGGATGAACTTGCCTGATGGTTTGCTCGATTTGAATGCTCCGCTAACGGCTGAAGAGAAGCGGGAGCAGGCTGCGGGAAGGAAAAGGCACTAAACACAGAGGGCACGGGGGACCACAGGGTAAATCCTCTGTGTTAAAGATTTTGGTTTTACGATGAAGGCCGACATTGTCACTATCTTTCCGGACTTTTTTCGTGGACCGTTGGATTATGGCATTACGCGCCGGGCGCAGGAAATGGGCTTGGCGGAAATTCAGGTGCACGATCTGCGGGAGTTTACTCATGATCGTCACCGCACCGTGGATGACCGTCCCTTTGGCGGCGGCGAAGGCATGGTGCTGAAGCCGGAACCGCTGTTTGAATGTTTGGAGTCGCTTGGTTTGGCTTCCCGGGAGGAACGTCTCGCTGGACGCGCCAAGCAGTTGGTGGTTCTGCTCTCGGCGCAAGGGCAGCGGTTTGGTCAGAAGGTTGCGGCGGAGTTGGCTTTACTCGACCGCATCGTTTTCGTCTGTGGCCGCTACGAGGGAGTCGACGAGCGAGTGGCGGACTTTCTGGCCGATCGCGAGATTTCAATCGGCGACTATGTTTTGAGCGGTGGCGAAATCGCCGCTGCGGTGATCGTGGAAGCGGTGATGCGGTTGCTTCCGGGAGCGGTGGGAAACGAGGCGTCAACGCAGCAGGAGTCGTTTACGGTTGACGTGAAGAAAAGTGTGAGCGGTGCGGATTCGACCTGCGGATCGAACGGATTGCTGGATTATCCGCACTACACGCGGCCAGCGGAATTTCGCGGGATGACGGTGCCGGAGGCGTTGATGTCCGGCAACCACGAGGAGATTCGGCGTTGGCGACGGCAGCGGGCGTTGGAGAAGACTTTGCGCAATCGTCCGGACCTGCTGGAAGGTGCGACGCTCAGCGCTGAAGATCAAGAGTATCTCGCTGGAATTAAGCGGACTGAGTGCCAGAAACAAAAGATCTAGATTTTTAACGTCCGAATTTGAGAACCAGAATTTAGAGGGACTAAATATGTCGAACTTAATTATTGAAAAGCTGCTGGCGAAAACGCAACGCACCGATATTCCCGCCTTTCATCCGGGCGACACCGTCCGCGTGCATGTGAAGATCAAAGAAGGTGACAAGGAGCGCTTGCAGGCGTTCGAAGGCGTCGTCATCAAGCGCGACAACGGACCGCAGGCCAGCTTCACTGTGCGCAAGATCAGCTTTGGCCAGGGCGTAGAGCGCATTTTCCCCGTCCATTCCAAGGTGATTGACAAGGTAGATTTGCTACGCTCATCGAAAGTGCGCCGCGCGAAGCTCTATTACCTGCGCGGGTTAAAAGGCAAGGCAGCGCGCCTGCGCGACGTCGAATAGAAGACGTCGAATAAAAATTGTTCGATCGCCCTTGCTGCTGCGGCTTCAGATGAAGCTTGAGTCGATGCTTTATCTAGCGGCCGCAGCCAAGGGCGCGGTGATCACTTCGAGATCGGCAAAATCTTTGCTGCGGCGTCCTTTGACCTGTTTCAGCACGTAATCGAGCAAGGGACGATCGCCCTGGCGGATCTCGTGAAACTCCACGCCCATGGCACGATTTCCCGCGGTGTAGCGAACGTTGCCTTTCAGCGCTACGCTGACATCGTAAATATTCAGGGCCAGCCTTAGGCCGGTGCCGGGAACCAAGAGATTGGTGGCGCTGACCAGGCAACCATATTCCGAAATCTGCTCTAGATGGCCCTCAACGCACGATTGGCCGCCAATCTCCAACAGATCGGCTCCGCCTTCAACGTTGAAACGCGGATGACGGCGCCGGTTCTGGTCGGTTCTGCCGAAGGTATTCATCGACGTTTTTTTCTTCGGGGCATCAGGATTGATGGGCAGGTACTGCTCCTGCATTTGCCGCAGTTCGTCTTCCCAGGGAGTTTTAGCGCCTTCCACACACTCCACCGTGAACTGGCCGCGCAGCGCGGAGTTCGGGTCTGCCGTCCACACCACCTGGCAGATGGATTTGTTGCGTCCACGCTCGACCGTGATCAAGTCTCCAACTTTTACGTCACGAAAGCTGAGCAAGCGCGCGCCACGGGGATGAATGTCGTAGGTACATGCCATCTCCGGACCGCAACGCTCGCCATTCTGCATGTGGGTGAGACGCACCGGCAGAGCCAGGTGGACCAGTTTATCCATTGGCATAACCCCGGGTGGCATAATCCCGGGCTGCGGTTCGATTGGTTTTGCGCTCAAAACGACTCCTCGCGGACTCGCGATCTACATTGAACATAGCAGTACATGTCCTACCGGACAATGTACGGTCGTAACCGAGGTAATGGTTACTATGCGGCGATCCAGGAGCTGGAACTGGCATAAGGGAAACGGAGCGACATAAATTATTCACAAGATAATCTTCGCTCTGGCTTGCCGGAATGGTGTATGGCGGGGCAAGATGGTGAAAGTTTCTTTCATGCCACGTACTGCGAAGATCGCATCCGAATTTTCTCTATCTCCGTCAGCGGCGAAATTGCGTCTGCTGAAAAAGCTGCGCTGCACCCTGCGTTATGAAAAAAAGGCGTGGGATGCGGGCGCGGTCATGGTGGCCGGAGTGGACGAGGTGGGGCGCGGATCTTTGTTTGGTCCAGTGGTGGCGGCGGCGGTGATTCTTGAGCGCGGCTACCGCGTTCGTGGGCTGCGTGATTCGAAGCTGCTGTTGCCGGAGCGTCGCGAACAGCTGGCGCCACGTATTCGCGACCATGCCGTAGCCTGGGCGGTGGCGGCGGTGGACGCGGCGCGTATCGACCAGATCAATATCTACCATGCATCGCGGCTCGCCATGCGTGAGGCCGTGATGCGACTGCAGCCGGCGGCGGATCATTTGCTCATCGATGCGTTGCGGCTGGATTGCGAGCTGCCGCAAAAAGCCATCATCCATGGGGATGCGCTTTCCGTTTCGATTGCGGCAGCGTCGATTCTCGCTAAGGTCGAGCGCGATCGCATGATGTGCGAGTGGGACGCGGTGTTTCCGGAGTATGGGCTGGCTTCGCACAAGGGCTACAGCACTCCGCAGCACTTGGCTGCGTTGCTGGAGTACGGGCCGACGCCGTTGCATCGGCAGTCGTTTGCGCCGGTGTGGAGTAATCCGGTGGAGCAGGAAGTTTTGGTGTTTGACTGACTGCGACCGTTGAGGCTCTACTTTTCTGCTGTGTCACCGTTCAAGCTTGAGTTGAGCTCCATTACCAACTTTGTGTTGTTAATCAGCGCCTGGCGCAGAATTTCTGCCTGCTGTTGGGCGGTGGGCCAGTCTTGTTTCTCGACGGCTTCGGTTAATCACGGCAACTCCAGGTGAGCGTAGGTGAAGCGGGCGCCGTAGAGAATGTGCTTGAACCAGGGACGGCCGGGGATGCCATCAGGATTGAGCCAGTTGCGTTCGACTTGCATGGCGCCATGATTGATGGTGGCGGCGAGTTTGGGATCGATTGTTCCGGAAGCCAGGGCATGAGTTACGGAATCATCGAGGCGCTTACCGGCGGCTTCGAAGTCGTCGATGGCATCGAGTACGGGCTTCAGGTCCAGTGGTGGC
>JBAVUV010001046.1:0-7323 GCA_049696955.1 Candidatus Sulfotelmatobacter sp.
TTGCTGGGGTCGGAAGGATCGGCCCAGACGGCGTCATAAACAATTTGCGCCGCATCCTTCACGTCCATATGCAGCGCGGCTTCGCAAACGTCCACCCGCTCCTGCAGGCGCTCGTAACAGGGCTTGCAGACCGAAGCCGCCTCGGCGCCTTTTACGTGATTTTCTCCTAAGGTGCAGATGACTGGCGAATTCGCCACTTCCGCATGAGCGGCGAACAACTGCGATTTGAATTCCTTCAGGAAAGCTTCTCGCTCCTGCTCAACAATGGCCGTATCCGGAACAGGCTCAACCTCGGCCTGCGGTCTTACGACGAGTGGAGCGACGGTGGGAGAAATCCGCTCTCCGGTATTGCAATTCGGACAAGTATCGAGATTCGCGGGATAGTAGAGCTTGCATTTGATACAGGGCAGGCCGTAGCCGGAAAACTTGCGCCGAGCTTCAGCTGCCACCGCAGGGGCCGGGGCCGGGGCGGCGACACTCACACGGTCCAAAGTTGCGGAATTCAGGTTTACCGGCTGAGGAATGGACTGCGCCGGTTTGGCGGCTGCGGCTTGTACCGATGGCCTTAATTCCATGATGATTCTCCCAAGCTCAGTCTAAGGCGTTTTCCGTTTGGTTAATAATGCCGAGAGTACACAAGCCGCATTGTCCTAATGCTATGGAGACTTTGTTTCCTTCATCAGCTTCATGAGCTCTTCTCGCCGGGCGCGATAGAGCGGGCGCTCGGGATCGAGCCGCGCGGCGGCGTCAAGTTCAGCCAAAGCCTCTTCGTAACGGTCCATGGTCATAAGACAAGCGGCCAGCGAGAAGTGGTTATCGGGAGAGGCATTCAGCCGAAGTGCTTCGCGGAACTCCTTCTCCGCCGCCGGCAAATTTTGTTGCCGGAAGAGCGCCGTACCTAAACCCCGATGAGCCGTGTCAGAGTCCGGATTGAGTGTCACCGCCAGTCGCAACTCGCGCACGCCTTCCTCGAGTTGATCATTCAGCAGGAATGTTTCCCCTAGCATACGGTGTTCGGAGGAACTCGTAGGATTTTGCAGAACTGACGCCCGCCATTCCTGGATGGCGCTGCCATATTCCTTCTTCGACATGTAGGCGCGGGCCAGGCAACCGTGACCCTGTTGCCACTCGGGATGCTGGCGGTAAAGTTCACCCAGTTCGAGGATGGCGGCATCGAAGTCGCCCTTGTCGCAATAAGTGTTGCCCAGGTTATTGCGGACGGAAGCTTCCTCCGGCGCAAGCCGCTTGGCTTCGCGGTATTCGGTAATGGCATCATCGAGCTTTTTCTGTTCGTGGAAGACTAACGCCAGGTTGGAATGCGCCTCCCAGAAAGCCGGGTTCAGATGAATAGCCTGGCGATAGGCGCTGATGGCGGCAGATTGGTTTCCGGCAGCGTGCAGCGTAATTCCTAAGTCGTAATAGGTATCGGCATTTGCGGCATCACGGGCGAGCGATTCGTCGAAGGCGTGAACTGCAGCGGCGTATTGTCCGTTGGAATAAAGAGCCAGACCCAGAAACTGGTACGCTTCCGCATTTTGCGGATCCATGCTGAGGGCCGTGCGGGCTTCCGCGATGGCGTTGGGACCGTCGTCGAGCCGATAAAAAATGTACGCCAGGCTGCTGTGATTCTCCGGCAGGTCAGGCATCAGTTGGGCCGCCAGAGTGATTTCGTCGAAGGCGTCATCCCACTGCTCTTCCCGGATGAGCATGTTGCCCAGAGCGAAGTGCAAGGCGGCATTCTTCGGATCAGAGGCAAGAGCCGGGCGCAGATCGAGTTCAGCTTCATGGAAGCGTTGGCCTTTGGCGTCGGATGCGGCCTTTAGCAGCGGCGCAGGCAATTCGGTTTCCAGGGAATTGACTGTCGCGGGATGCAAAGTGGCGAGCGCGCGAATCAGGTCCGAATCGGCTCCGGCGACTTCAAATTGATGAATCTGGTCTATCCCGGGAACGGGTGCGATGCCGCGTTCCTGAATGATGCGAACCAGTCGTCCACTGGGTACTCCAGCGGTGAGCCAAGCCATTAATTGAACTGGGTTGACGGGCTGACTTTCACTGGCGGCCAGCGCTACCACCCCAAGAAGAACGAAAAAGACTAACAGTCCCTTGCGCTTCACTCGAATCTCCGGAAACGGTTTGGCTTGCAGGTTGTGACGACGGCGTTTCTTGCTCACCGGTTATAGCGCTGATTTCGAACCGCTCACTCACATTAGCCCGGCAGCTCAACCAAAGGTAAGGTCACGGAAGTAACAGGCCAGGTCCCCCCCGGCGCTCCTCAGCTGCAAAAGTTGGTCCGTTGACCAAAACAGAGAGTGGTCCTTGTGGTGTCCGCCAGGACGGCAGAGTATCAATCCAGGACGGTAGAAAACAAATAAAGGATGGCTAAGCGCAGGTTAATTCCGCAGTTCGCGGTTTGACTTCCCGGTAGCCGTCCGGTAGCGTATAAACATACAATAGTGTCAGTAATGTGGTTCTGGAGGTTCCCATGTTTGAAGGTTTATTCCAACCAACGCACCTGATTATCATTTTCGCGATTGCTCTGCTGGTTTTTGGTCCTAAGAAGTTGCCTGAGCTTGGCAAAGGACTGGGCGAGGGAATCCGCGCTTTGAAAGAAGGAATGAAGGATACGCCTCCGCCTCCAGCCGATCAGAACAAGAACGTCGAAAATAAAGATACCAAGGCCTGATGGCAGTTCCTTTCGTGGGCAGTAATCTTCTTTGATTTAATCGCCGCTTTGTCGTCGTTTCCTGTCCTGTTCCATGCAGTCGTGGGTCCCCAATACCGCATCTGTGCTGTGTCTGTGCTCTGAAAATTGACTCTGAAAGCAGGAGGCTGGTTGTGTTGCGTAAAGCCGAATTTGTAGCTCTCACTGTGTTTCTAGGTTTAGCCTCGGCGCTTTTTGCCGATCAGATCACGTTGAAGAATGGCGATCATCTGAGCGGTACGGTGGTGAAATCCGACGGCAAGACTCTTGTGCTGCATACCGACTATGCGGGAGACGTAACCGTGCAGTTCGACGCGATCACGCAACTGACAACCGAGAAGGAATTGCATGTCACCACGGCCGACAAGAAAACTATCGTAGGCCCGGTAACCGCGAGCGGCGGAAACATCGAAGTCGCCACCACGGCCGGCGGAACGGTGGAAGTTCCTCCTGCAAAAGTTGTGCTGATGCGGAATGATGCCGAACAACAGGCTTACGACAAGTCAATGCATCCCGGTTTGCTGCACGGTTGGAATGGCGGGGTTAACCTGGGGTTCTCGGTGGCGCGCGGCAACAGCGAAACCACGAACCTGGCGCTGGCGATCAACGCGGTTCATTCCACCGAGAATGACAAGACCATCATCTACTTGACCTCTCTCGACACCAATAATGAGCTAGCCACTCCCAGCACCGTAGCCAATTTGATTACCGCAGGAATCCGTTACGATCACAACCTTAACCCGAAACTGTTCGGTTTCGTGGCCGCAGACTTCATGAGCAATGCGCTGCAGGATCTTGATCTGCGCGGGATGTATGGCGGCGGATTGGGATTGCATGCAATCAAGTCCGACCAGATCACATTGGATCTCCTCGCCGGTTTGAACTACACCCACCAGACTTATTCGAACGGCACGGTGGTCACGCCGCTTACGGTTCCGCCGGCCTACACCTCGTACGGAATGACCGACCGATTTATCGCGGCGACCCTCGGGGACCAGTTAATGGTCAAGGCCGGCAAGTCGACTGTGGTGACGCAAACGTTCAATTTCTATCCGAATCTGTCGGACACCGGCGAATTTCAAGGAGAGTTCGATTTCGGCACGGTGACCAAGATCAGCAAGTGGCTGGGCTGGCAGAACCAGTTCACCGATATCTACGTCTCGAATCCACCCATAGATACGAAGAAGAACGATCTCGTCTTCACAACCGGATTGAACTTTTCTTTTGCGCCGCCCTCAAAGTGATTTCCAGAAAGAATGGGAAACGCTCGGGGTGCCTATGAAGATGTGCTCTGGGCTGACCCGCATTCCTCCCGGTGCAGAGCTTTCTCGCGATTCCTTGCTCACAATTACTTGAACAACGCGTCTACAGCGAGTACAGTACTTTCTCGTTTCCTAGCTCCAAAGTTCCTGTAAACAGGAGTCCGTTCGATGCGTCATGCATTAATGGTGGTGATTACTGTCTGCTGCCTTTGTGTTCTTTCCCCTTCTCAAACCGCGGACGAACTGATAGCCAAAAACATTCAGGCCAGGGGCGGAATGGAAAAAATGAAAGCCATCAAAACCTTGCGCATGGTCGGCAAGTTTGAAGGCGGCGATGGATTTACCGCCGTCGTGACCCAGGAGAACGAGCGGCCAGACTTGATCCGGGAGACCTTCATGCTGCAGGGAATGACCGCGGTGCAGGCTTATGACGGATCGACGGGCTGGCAGATCCAGCCGTTCGGCGGGAAAAAAGATCCGGAGTTGATGGGCGAAGATGATCTGCGCGATCTTCTTCTCGACGGCGATTTCGACGGGCCTCTCGTCAACTATAAAGAGAAGGGCAGTACGGTCGAGTACCTCGGTCACGATATCGTCGACGGCGATGATGCGCTCCGGTTGAAGGTGACGTTGAAAAATGGCGACATCATCTATGACTACCTCGATCCGGATACTTTTATCGAAATCCGCCGCGAGATTCAGCAGTTTATTCGCGGCTCGGTGCGCGATCGTGTGGTGGGGCTTGGTTCCTACAAACCGGTCGCGGGGGTAATGTATCCATTCTCGATTTCTCAGGGACCCAAGAATAATCCTGACGCGCAGACCAGCACCGTGCAGAAAATGGAAGCGAATGTCGCGATCAATCCGGCGGATTTCGCGCTACCGGCGTCGCTGAAAACTGAAGAGAAGAAATCTGGCATCGTCGGAATTCATTGATCTTCCAGGAATATTTATCTGCTCGAAATATTGATGCTCGAAATATTGATCCGCCCGAAATGAAGATCTGCTCGAAAATGAAGATCGCAAGAAAAACAAGCGTTGGGGAAGAAGGATTCACAACTATGAGAGCATCTGCTCGAAAGTCCAGATTCATCACGCTGTTCGGCACCGGGCTGACCGGAGCCGCATTAACCTTCGTCGCGCTGCAGGCTGGGGCACAAGCGCCGTATCGCTTCGACTCGGCAACCGTTTCGGGCTTACCCGCGCGCAACATCGGCTCCGCCACCATGAGCGGACGCATCGCTGCCCTGGACGCGGTCGACGAGAACGGCCGCATCACGGTGTTTGTTGCCGCGGCAAGCGGAGGCGTCTGGAAATCCCTGAACGGTGGCACCACCTACAAGCCGGTGTTCGATCGCGAAGATGTGCAGTCGATTGGTGCCGTCGCGATTGATCCCTCTAATTCAAAAACTGTTTGGGTTGGAACGGGCGAGGCCTGGGTGCGCAATAGCGTATCCGTGGGCGACGGCGTCTACAAATCCACGGACGGCGGAGAGAACTGGACGAACGTTGGTTTGAAGGACAGCGAGCACGTTGCGAAGATTCTGGTAAACCCGGGCGACGGCAACGATGTGCTGGTATGCGCGACGGGACATCTGTGGGACGACAACGACGAGCGCGGAGTGTACCGGACAAACGACGGTGGCAAGACCTGGAAGAAAGTTCTAACGGGCGCGAATGGCTCGAGCGGATGCGCGATGATCGCTCGCAGCAAGCAGGAACCGAAGACTATTTATGCCGCGATGTGGGATTTTCGCCGGCAAGGATGGACGTTCCGGTCCGGCGGACCGGGCAGCGGTCTGTTCAAATCGACCGACGGCGGCGCGAACTGGACTGAAGTCAGCGATAGCAACGCGAAAGGATTACCGGCCAAGCCTTGGGGACGCGTAGCGGTGCAGGTGGCCGAGTCGAAGCCCAAGGTCGTCTATGCCAACATCGAAGCAGAAAAGGGACGAGGCCTCTACCGCTCGGACGACGGTGGGGGAACGTGGACCAAGCTGGATGCCAGCAACTATATGGTGTGGCGTCCGTTTTACTTCGGCAATTTGATCGTCGATCCGAAAGACGAAAATAAGATTTTCAAACCCGATCTCATTTTGTTATTGAGCAACGATGGCGGCAAAACCTTCAACGTGGTTTCGAACTCAGACCACGGCGACTTTCATGACGTTTGGATCGATCCGAAGAACACCAATATTGTTATCGCTGGCGACGACGGCGGCTTGTGGCGCAGCGAAGACGGCGGCAATCGCTGGAAGCACCAGATGAACCTGCCAGTCTCGCAGTTCTACCACGTGAGCGTCGACAATGCGGATCCGTATCACGTCTATGGCGGCTTGCAGGACAACAGTTCCTGGGTTGGAGATTCGTCCTATCCGGGAGGCGTGACGAATTCGCGCTGGGAAAACATGTACGGCGGGGATGGTTTCTGGATGTTCGAAGACACGTCAGACCCGGACTATCTTTACGCTGAAGCGCAAGGCGGCGAAATCGGCCGGGTAAATCGTTACACGCATGAGACGCGCGATCTCCATCCGTGGCCGAATTATGGCGAGAAGAAGCTACGCTTTAATTGGAACACCCCGATTCACATGAGCCCGAACGAGAAGGGAACGATTTACATCGGCGCCCAATTCCTGTTCCGCTCGCGCGACCACGGTCAGTCTTGGGAGCGCATTTCTCCCGACCTGACCACCAACGATCCGGAGAAGCAGAAGCAGGAAGAATCTGGAGGCGTAACCATCGACAACTCTTCCGCGGAGATGCACACGACGATCTATTCGATTTCGGAGTCGCCGAAGAATGGTCAAATCATTTGGGTCGGCACTGACGACGGCAATGTACAGATTACGCGCGATGGTGCGAAGACGTGGACGAATGTAGTGGAGAACGTTAGCGGGCTGGGAAAGAATTCATGGGTCTCGACCATTGAGGCGAGCCGCTTCGATGAAGGCACGGCCTATGCCACATTCGACCGTCATAGCTTCGGCGACATGAAACCATACGTTTACAAGACCACCGACTTCGGAAAGTCGTGGACGGCGCTTCCGGCCCAAGACAGCGGAGTGCGCGGCTTCGCTCATGTAATAAAAGAAGACACAGTCAATCCGAATGTTCTTTTCTTAGGGACAGAATTCGGGCTCTGGATTTCAGTGGATGGCGGCCAGCGCTGGGCCCAATACAAAGGTACGGACTTCCCTGATGTTGCAGTGGATGATCTGGTTTTGCAAGCGCGTGAATCCGATCTGGTGTTGGCGACGCACGGCCGCGGCATCTGGGTCGTGGATGATATTTCACCGCTGCGCGCGCTCACTCCCGAAGTGATGACGAACAACGCGACGCTGCTTCCCGGGCGGCCTT
>JBAVUV010001047.1:0-10938 GCA_049696955.1 Candidatus Sulfotelmatobacter sp.
GACGAGAAGGGCATTAACGATCTGGAGAAGAAAGTTGAAGAAGAGCTGCAAATTGCGGTGGATCAGGCGTTGGCAGCGTTGCCCCCAGCGCCTGAAAGCGTGATGCAGTTTGTGTATTCGCCGGATCTCGATCCGACATCGGCGACGTTCGATACGCAAGCGGTTGTGGGACCCGATCCGGCCGACGGCAAAAAGCCGGCGGCCAAAACCATGGCTGATCTGATCAATGTGACGTTGCGTGATGAAATGAAGCGCGATGAGCGCATCGTCATCTTCGGCGAAGATGTTGCAGATTGCAGCCGCGAAGAATATCTAAAACGCAAGTTGGTAAAGGGCAAGGGCGGAGTTTTTAAACTTACCTTCGGCTTGCAGTGCGAATTTGGCAACGACCGAGTATTCAACTCTCCTTTGGCCGAGGCCGCTATTGTGGGTCGTGCAACCGGGATGGCTACGCGTGGGCTGAAGCCGGTGGTCGAAATCCAGTTCTTCGATTACATCTGGCCGGCGATGATGCAGATTCGCGACGAGCTGTCGGTAATTCGCTGGCGTTCGAATAATGTGTTCTCGTGTCCGGTCGTGATTCGGGTTGCGATCGGCGGATATTTGACGGGCGGCGCGATCTATCACTCGCAGTGCGGCGAGAGCATGTTCACGCACATTCCCGGGCTGCGGGTTGTTTTTCCATCCAATGCGCTGGATGCGGCAGGGCTGTTGCGAACGGCCATCCGCTCAGACGATCCGGTGCTGTTTCTCGAACACAAAAGACTCTATCGCGAGACTTTTGGCCGGGCGGCCTATCCGGGCCCGGATTATATGATTCCGTTCGGCAAGGCGAAGATCGTGAATCCGGGAACGGACTTGACGGTGATCACCTACGGTGCGGTGGTTCCGCGGGCGCTGCAGGCGGCGCAGAAGATCGAGCGGGAACACGGCGTGAAGGTGGAATTGATCGATTTGCGCTGCCTGAATCCATTTGACTGGGAGACGATTGCGGCGTCCGTCGCGAAAACCAATCGCGCACTAGTGGCCTACGAAGATACGTTGAGCTGGGGCTACGGCGCTGAAATCGCAGCCCGCATTGCCGATCAACTCTTTGATCAGCTCGATGCTCCCGTGCGCCGGGTGGCTGCAGCCGATACATTCGTGGCTTACCAGCCGATTCTGGAGGATGCCATTCTTCCCCAGGCGAACGATCTTTTCCGCGCGATGAAGGAACTGGCGGAGTACTGATGCGCGGACGTTGAGCCGTTGAGGCCGATGGGAGGTTACGAAGGCTTTCTCCGCAAGCAGCTTCTCGTTGATCGTTCCTTTCCACGATGCTAGGCTCGAAACAGGTGGGAACTCCTTACATCAATTCTGTGAATGCGGGCGAAGCCGCCGGCGCACGGGCGTGGCTGCATTCGGCGACGGCTGAGGTGTGGGCGAAGTTTTTTCTGGCTCTGGTGGGATTAGGGCTGGCCTTCGGGGCGGCGTTGTTTTCGACAGCTTCGGGCGAGGCGGGACATCTTTGGGTTTCGGTGATTCTGGCCTCGGTGGCACTCCTGATGGCGGCTTTTGTGGGACTGGTCACGGTGCCGTATCTGGCGCGTCGCGTGGCACTGGAGCGGCTGCGGCAGACTTTTCACTATGAAGTCACGAAAGCTGGGGTGGTTTATGTGCTGGTCACATTGGTGATCGGTATTGCGGCCCTGAACACGGGAAATAATCTGCTGTACATTGTGGTGGCTGCGATGCTGGCGGCGATATTGGTTTCCGGCGTGGTATCAGCGCTGGTGTTGCGCGGGTTGCAATTGGATGTGCGACTTCCCGAGCACGTTTTTGCCGGGCGTCCAGTAGTGGGACGCATTGCGCTACGCAATGCCGGGCGCGCGCTACCCTCGTTTTCGATTCGTGTGGTGCCGGCGCGCAAGCAGACGAAGATCCGCAAAGAGTGGCGTTGGGAACCAACCACGTTCGTTTTTCCGCTCAATCGTTCTCCGCAGAATCAATGGGTGCGGCTGCGCGACTGGAGTGTGCGGCGGGTGCAGATAGCAGCCGATCCGCCCGGGATTTTCGAAGGCATGGTTTACTTCCCCTACCTGCCTCCGAAGGCTGAGTTAACGGCCGATCTGGAGTTGTGCTTCGAGCGGCGGGGCCGTTATTGCGAATCGAGTTTTGGCGTGGCCACGCGGTTTCCGTTCGCCTTCCTCACCAAGACGAGGCACGTAGCCCTGCAGCGCGAGATTCTGGTCTATCCGCAAATCGATGCGCCCAGCGAGCTGTTTGAAATTTTGCCCCGGGTGCGCGGAGAGTGGGAAAGTTTTGTGCGTGGGCGCGGGTCGGACTTGTATTGCATTCGGGAGTATTTGCCGGAGGACTCGGCGCGCCACGTAGACTGGAAAGCGACGGCGAAATCCGGCTCATTGAAGGTGCGCGAATTCAGCCGCCAAGACGAACGCAAACTTTGTATTGTGTTCGACAATCCGCCAGCTGGAGTAATTTCCGAGGCGGCTTATGAACGCGCGGTGAATCTGGCTGCGTCGCTGGCCTGGCATTTCTCCTCCCAGGACGCCGAGGTTTCATTCCTGGTGGCAGGGCAGGAACGCGGTGTGGAAGTCCACGAATTCCTCGCGAGGATGGCCGTCATCGAACCCCATGGTAGCCCCCGCGATGGGCAACCGCTTCGCGATGATGTTCTGCGAGAAATGAGCTGGGGTAATGGTGAATACAACATCGTGCTCACCGCGCGAACGCCTGACAATCTGGCCTCGGAATGGCATAACTCCGCGTGTTTCGTTTTTCTTGGGGCAGATGTCCTTTCGCTCACAGAAACCGAGCGCGTCGGCGTAGTCTCAAGATAGTTTCACGCCTTCTGCCATCCCCGTGCACAGACTCAACATGTGTGCGGCCCTGGGATCCGAAAATCCTTATTTCAAACGGATTCGAGATATAATCCCTCTCGGTAGTCGAAGCTGTTCTGCCTCGGACTTCATCCATCGTTTCTGCACCGCTCGGCGAATGGCACAAAGGTAACGTTACTTTAGGTTACCTGAGTACATTGAACACCTGCGTTAAACGGTTTATTTTCCTTTAGTCTATGTAAAGTGCCTCTGCCGCGCAGCTCGTTTCTTTTCATTCGTTTGTTCCAAAGATATGGAGTGTTGTTGTTGCCATGAGCGACCCGTTCAAGACAATCTATTACGCTCTGTGGATTGCGCAACCCGTTGTCGTAACGGGTATTGCCGTGGCAATGTTCCGCCGGGGGCAGTACCGGCAGTTCAAGTATTTCTTTGCGTACATCATTGCGCAGCTCGTCAGCTTCGGGATAATTTTTCCCATTCGGCACAATTACTCCGCTTTTTTCTACGCCAATTGGATCAGCACCGCGATCAGCGTAGCGCTGGGTTTTAAGGTGATTCACGAAGCCTTCCTCGACGCGTTCCGGCCATTCCACACCCTGCGAGACCTGGGCACCGTGCTGTTCAAGTGGGCCGGATTGGTAATGCTTTTAGTTGCGGGAGTGGTGTCGGTCTCTACAAACTCTTCCGATACAGTTCCGTGGGTGCAGGCGATTCTGACTGCCGAACGGTGTGTGCGTATCATTCAGGTCGGAATGGTGCTCTTTCTGTTGTTCTTTGCCCAATATCTGGGCGTCAGCCGCCGCCAGCATAGCTTCGGAATCGCACTGGGCTTTGGCTTTTTCGCCATGGTGGAACTCTCTCTGGTGGCGTCCTGGGTGGGGGAACACGTGTCGCCTCGATCCATGGAACTAGTCAATATGGCGGCGTACAACTGCACGCTGCTCATCTGGCTGGGCTATGTCCTGACGAAAGTTCCCGCGCGCGAAGCTCCCGGAACCTTGCTGAGGCCGCAACGGTGGGAACAAAGTCTCACCGATATTCACCATCCTTTCCCTGCCGATTCGTTAATTCCAATGTTTGAAGGGATGGTGGATCGGGCTTTATCCCGAACTCAAGGCCCACCATCTACCACAACCCAGGAGGTCGCAACCAACCCCAAAGTTGCGGCTGCTCATGCGGGAGGCAGCCCCGGTGGCGGAGTAGGCTTCTCGGGGATCTCGGGCAGCCCTGCACCCAGGAAGTAAAGCGCGTCAACGCGAAGCCCCCGAAATTTCAATGCGTTTTTGATTTTGTGGCGCGATTTCGGATTTCGTAAACTCACGCGCGTCTGCTAGCTCATTCCAAGGCGCATGCTGTGCCTCTCCGCCTCTAGATTAAGGCTTCCCTGTTAAATTACTGACAAGAATTCACTTAGCGCGTCCGAATGCCGCGCGAACGAGAAGTTGGCCGTCTGCTACGGGGAATGATGTAAGGGAATTTCCGTAGAAGCGCTTGACTTGTGCTTTATAATGCGTCACCGCGTCAAGGAGACTCGACTCGTAGGACTAGACGTGGTAGGAGAAAACCCATGAAACAAGCATTCAGGATTTCGATCCTGATGTGTGGATTAGTGGGCACCTATATATCAGCTGCCGTTCCGCAGGTTCCCGCCCCGGACGGAGGCCCGATTCTAGTGTGCCCACCTCAACAACAACTGCAGGGTAAATGCGCTCCTCAGTACCCACCGATGATGAGGTAGTTAAACCCAGGAGAGTATTTGGCTGCAAGATCACCAAAGTAACCTGCAGTAACTTGGGCTGAACCTAGGGCTCGCAATTCTTGGGCTGACGGAAACTCATACCAACCGTCAGCCCCGTTTTTTTGGGTGGTTCCCGGTCGATCTTCTAGGAAGGCTGTTGGTTAATTGCGGAATTCACCGCGCGGCGTAACGCCGCTGCGTCTTGGATGGGTGGCTGGCAGGTAAATCCCGAACATACCACCGCAAATGCTTTCCCGGATTTCAACTCAGGAAGATGAGGAATAGTGGCGGCCAGCGCGGGAGGAAGATTTGCCGCGACAACCTGGTTCGTCGTCAGGCGGAGGACACTCTTATTGAAAGCGAAGGCCGTCTGGGCAGATGCTTCAAGGGCGAGTCCCGCATCCTCTGCCTTATTTTCGGAAATCACGACCACCTGCACCGGATTCTCCAGGAAGCGTGCCACGGCGATTCCATAGGTTGCAGCAAAAATTCCAAATTGACCGACGATTCCGGCGAAGGTTTCGAGCGTCTGCTCCGCTTTATCACGGTACATGGCGTCGCCGGTGTAATCATGCATTCGCAGCAATGCGATCGCAGCCATGGGATTGCCCGCGGGAGTCGGCGAATCCTGTAGCGGCTTGCGGCGCGTCGATAGCACTCCGTGGCTATTGCCGTCGCTGGCTGGTTCCGCGTCGAAGAACCCTCCTGAGGTTGGGTCATAAAACCTGGTAATCATGGCGTCGGCGATGGCGTGCGCGAATTTGAAATAGCTTAAGTCGGCCGTCGCCTCATAGGCGTCGAGGCAGGCCAGCGCCGTTGCGGCGTAGTCCTCCAGCAGTCCCGTGACTTCTCGGTGCGGAGCGTGAGGGTCAGAATAAGCGACCACGTGTAAGAGACGCGAGACGGTTGGTGTGGCGCTGGCATTGTTGTCCGTGTTTGCAGGATGCTGCCAAGCCTGGGCCAGAATCCGGTCCAGTGATCGCAGAGCAAAACGGCGCGCGTGAGGCAGATTGAGTATCTTTGCCGCTTCCAGATAGGCTGAAACGCACATGCTGTTCCATCCCACGTAGACGGTTTTGTCCACATAGGGCGTTGGCCGCTGCAGGCGCGCGGCATACATCTTTTTCTTTGCGGAATCCAGCAGTTCTTGCACCCGCTCCCTGCTGAGGTTCAGGCGCCGCGCAATCTCCTCGATCGGCGCGCGAACGTAGAGCACGTTCTTTGCTGGGTTGTGATGCATCTCGCCCACTTCGTTGATGTTATAGTGCAACGCCGCAACCTGGGCTTCTTGTTCGGTCAGGACGGCACGCGTTTCTTCCAGCGTCCAGGTAAAGTAGTCTCCGTCGTCGTCCATGGAAATGTCGGCGTCTTGCGAAGCATAGAAACCGCCGCGCTCACGATCGCTCAACCATTCGTCCATCCAACGGATGATGTCTTTCGCCACGCTGGCAAAGAACTCCGAGCCCGTGGCCTGATAAGCGTGCACGTAGTTCTTGAGCAGTTCAGAATTGTCGTAGCACATCTTTTCAAAGTGCGGGACGACCCAGCGCTCGTCGACTGAGTAACGATGAAATCCTCCGGCCAGCTGGTCGTAAACGCCGCCGTTGGCCATGTGTTCGAGCGTGGTGACAATTAAATTGCGGAGGTTCTCGTCTGCATTCCGCGCATACCGCTCGATCAGCAAATCCAGAGCCGAGGGATGCGGAAACTTCGGCGCTTGCCCGAATCCACCGTTCTGCGGATCAAACATCTTGAACGCCGATTCCTGAATTGCCGCAATGATGCTGGCTGAAATCCGGCCGCTGCGGCCGGCAAAAGATTCGGCTTGCGCGATTGTGCTCTCGACCATCTTTGCCTGTTCCATCACATCGCCATTCTTTTCTTTGTAGGCGTTGGCGATACTGTGCAGCACGCGCCGGAAGCTCGGACGCCCGTAGCCGTCATTCGGGGGGAAATAAGTCCCACCATAAAAGGGTTTGCCATCGGGGGTGAGAAACGCTGTGAGCGGCCATCCGCCTTGCCCGCTGACCGCGCTGATCGCAGCCTGGTAGCGGCTGTCGATATCCGGCCGCTCATCGCGATCTACCTTCACGGCGACGAAATGCTCGTTCACAATAGCGGCCACATCGGGATCGTCATAAGATTCGCGATCCATCACGTGGCACCAGTGGCACCACACTGCGCCGATGTCGAGCAGCATTGGCTTGTTCTCGCGTTTTGCGGCAGCGAATGCTTCGTCTCCCCACTCGTGCCATTGGATTGGTTGATGCATCGCAGAGCGCAGATAGGCGGAAGAGGCGCGGGCCAGAGAGTTTAGGGTAGTGGTGGTCATGGTACAAGTCTAAATGGTTGCGGAAAGCGCCGCATAAGAGGAAAGCACCGACGAGGGTTCGCTGCATTGCTCACCGTGCGCTGAGTGTGTCCAATCGCTCAATCGTATCCGGGTATTTGCGCACCAGGAGGACTAGCGCGGCGGCCTGAGGGTTAGGTCTCGCACGCCCTTGCTCCCATTTTTCGAGCGTTCTTTCGTTGATCCGCAGCTTGCGCGCGAATACCGCTCGAGAGCAACGCAGCTTTTTTCTCGTATCTCGAAGCAGCTTTGAATCCACCTTGGGTAGAGGCGTTACATCCATCTTGTAACTGCGCAGGGTAAGCTTGCCTTCGCGGTGGTTCTTCATCGCGGCTACGCCATCCATCAGTTCGCCGAAAATATTTCTCTTCGCCATTATCGTAGCCTTTCCCGTGTTCCAGCCTACCGTCCCGACGGACCGCACGTGCCCTCAATTCATTCTCAATCGCGGCTATAAGCGCATTCTTTTGTTTGCCAGTCAGGCCCGAAGCTTCGTCTTTGTCATAGAGCGTCATTAACCATATTTGACTATCGGAACTAAAATGGCAATAAATGACGCGAAGGCCGCCTCTACGCCCTTTACCGCGCCGCGCATCCGGCCAGCGCAGTTTGCGAAAACCGCCCGTGCCGGGCATCAAATCCCCGAGTTCAGGATTTGCTCCCAGCTTGGTCTGTAATTCCTTGTAACCGTCGTCATTCAGATAACCGGGCAGATAACGCGTGAATGCCGGCGCCTCAATAAACTCCATGCCAAAAGGTACTCTATTGGAGTATCTTCCTTGACTGTACGCTATTAGCGTATAGTTGTCAAAAGGAAAACTTCTAAGGCCGAAGCAGTTGTTTTGCGATCGTGCAGTACAAATCAATCGCTTCCGCCAGTTGCTGTTTGTCGATGAACTCACCATCGGTATGGGCAACGTGAATCGATCCTGGACCGATCAGGAGTGGCTGGCCCCAATTCGTTAAGGCAGGAATATCTGTGGTGAATGCCGCAATCATCGTTGGCAAACTATCGACCGTGCGCAGGCGCAAGAAGGGAATCTCGAGCGGAAAGTCAACTTTCACCTGATCGCTGGCCGTCGCGAGAATTTGGCGCCGCAAATCCTGCGAGGGACCGATGAGACGATAGAGCAAATCTGCGTGCGCGTAATCGGGGATTACGTTCGGCGCGCGTCCGCCTTCGATCAATCCGATGTTGAGAGTACAGGGGCCAACCTGCGCGTCGGTCGGCAATGGCATCGCCCGCAGCCGCGTGAGAGCAGCGATGAGCTTGTCGATCGCGGATTCGCCGAGTTCGGGATAAGCGGAATGCGCCATGCGGCCGGATGCGGTGACCTCTGCGCGTAGCGTTCCTTTCGAAGCGAGGGCGATGCGATTCTCGGTGGGTTCGCCATTGATCAGGTATTTGCAGGCGTGGCCGGGCTGGCCTGCGGCATAGACATTGGCGACTCTCGCGCCGAGACTATCGCGCTCTTCTCCCACCAGGAACAGCAGCCCTACGTATATCCCTTCTCTTCGTAAGCGCTCTGAAGCGGCGATCTGCGTGGCGATGATGCCTTTCGCGTCGCACGAACCGCGGCCATAAATTCGCGCGGCGTCCTCTGATGATGGAATGAACGGAGGAACCGTATCCATGTGGGTGGAGAAGACGATCTCAGGATTTGGCTGCTCCGGAGACGTGGCGTAGACATCAAAGCGGTCGCCTTCCACCGAAATTTTTCGCGTTTGGTAGCCGATGCGGCAGAGCTCTCCGTAAAGATAGTTTCCAACCGCAGCTTCGTTGCCGGAGATGGATTCAATGTCGACGAGTTGGCGAGTGAGCGTGATAGGGTCCATGCCAGAAGAATAAACTACGAACTTCTTGTAAGCGGTAAGTTGGCCGCATCATGTAATCTGAACTTTGTGATCGGGCAGCATTCAACGATAAGGTCGCTCTTTCTCAACGGCCCCGCGGGACGGCTTGAGGCGCTGCTGAATGCAGGCGCCGAGAATGCCACTCATGCGGCCGTGGTTTGTCATCCCCATCCCCTGTTTGGCGGCACGCTGCATAACAAAGTTGTATTTCACACCATAAAGGCGCTGAATAGTTTTGGCTTCCCCGTGCTGCGCTTCAACTTTCGCGGCACTGGACTCAGCCATGGCGAGCACGACGAGGGCAGGGGAGAAGTGGAAGATGTTCGCACCGCTCTCGACTGGCTCGATGCCGAGTATCATCTCCCTCTGATCTTTGCTGGATTCTCTTTTGGTGCGGCGGTTGGGCTGCGCGCGGCGTCTTGGGATGCGCGGGTGAAAGCATTGATTGGTGTGGGAGTTCCAGCGGCTCCGGTGAGTGCCGGCGCTGAAGAGCCGCGCGTGTATTCGTTTGATTTTCTGCGCGATTGCGTAAAGCCGAAATTGTTTGTCAGCGGAGCGCGGGATCAGTTCGGTCCACGGGCGAAGTTGGAGGAATTAGTTGCGTCCGTGCCGGAACCGAAGAAATTGGTTGTAATCGAAGGCGCAGACCATTTTTTTGAAGGAAGATTGCGCGAAATGCGCGAGACAATTGAAGGCTGGGTGCGGGAAACGATCGTGGAGGGGCCGTCGATATAGTTCTTGCCCAATGTCCGATGCAATCAACGCAAGCCGGGATTCGGTGTTTCGAGAGATGCGCGAGCGCGCGCGCCAGATTTTTCTCGAAGCCTTAAGCGAGGCTTCGATCGCCAAGGGATTTGCCCGACACGTTCATTGTGAGCGCGGGGTCTTGCGCGTCCACGAAGATCTTTATGATCTTCATTCGTATTCACGCGTGGTAGTGGTTTCTATTGGCAAGGCCGGACATACGATGGTGGAAGCACTGGCGCAGCAAATGGGTGAGTCCGCGCTCGAAGGAATTGTGGCAACTTCCGTCGATCCGCCGGCGCAGGTGCGCGGCTTTCGTTATTTTCGCGGAGCACATCCCACGCCGAATGCTGAATCCCTGCACGCCGCGAAGGCCATTCTCAAAATGCTGCAGACGCAAACTGCGGCCTCACTGATAATTTTTCTGCTGAGCGGTGGGGGATCGTCGCTGGTCGAGAAACCCATCGATGATGAGATTTCGCTGGACGACCTGATTGCGACCTATCGAGTGCTGGTGCATTCCGGCGCACCCATTGCCGAGATGAACGCGATTCGCAAACATCTTTCCGCAGTGAAAGGCGGACGGCTGGCGCAGGCCGCATTTCCGGCGCAACAGGTTTCGCTGCTGGTTTCTGATGTTCCCGATAACGCTCTCGACGCGCTGGCGTCCGGTCCAACTATGCCGGACTCAACCAGCGTGGAAGATTGCTACCGACTCGCGGAGAAGTACAGCTTGCTGCCGCAACTTCCTCTATCCACTCGCGAGCTTTTTGAGCGCCGGGCGCTCGAAGAAACGCCGAAGTCCGACGACCCGGCGTTTCATCGCTCGCGTTGGTGGGTCATGCTTTCGAACCAGTCGGTCGTGGAAGAGGCCAGCGCGGCGGCGGAGCGCGCCGGCTTCACGGTGCATGTGGACAATTCCTGCGATGACTGGGACTACACGCCTGCTGCCGAATATTTGTTAAAGCGGCTTCGCGAGCTGAAAAAAGATTCCGAGCGCGTCTGCCTGATTTCTGGCGGAGAAGTAACGGTGAAGGTGACAAATGGGGGCGTTGGAGGACGTAACCAGCAATTCGCGTTGGAATGTGCCGCGAAGATCGCCGGAGAGAACATCACCGTGCTCAGCGCGGGAACGGATGGAATCGATGGAAACAGTCCAGCGGCTGGCGCGATTGTGGATGGAAGCACGATGACTCGAGGCCAGGATCGCGGACTCGATATCCGTGCGGCGCTCGAGAAATTCGATGCGTATCCATTCTTTGTGGCGCTGGGCGATACGATTGAGACCGGGCCAACGGGGAACAATCTGCGGGATTTGAGGATTTTGTTTGCTTACTAGATCAAATCAACCCCGTGGTGGATTCCGTCGGGCTTCGCCCAGACGGGACAGCCGAGGCGGCTGTCTCTACATG
>JBAVUV010001048.1:0-2529 GCA_049696955.1 Candidatus Sulfotelmatobacter sp.
TTGGTCCTTGCGCCTTAGCGCAAGGACCAACCGCAGTCGAAGGATCTCTATAACCCAATCTTAAGTCCCAGCCTTAATCTCCCGCGCCTTTCCACCCTGATAATTCACCACCAGCGGCTTCCCTCCGTTCGGATATCGCACCGTCTTATCATCCGACGACGCGCCCGCATCCGGCACTCCCATGCCCACGGCAAAATCCGCCTGCAGTTCATCCATCCCCGGCTTCACCTGATGCTGCTCAATCGCTTGCCATACATCGGCCGGCCAAAACTTGTAAAGCTGATGCGGATCTTCCACATAAAACATCTCATCCGAATAAATTTTGTACTGCCCATCGCTCTCGAATCCAATCGGCACCGCATAACTCTTCCCATCTTTCCCAAACACCGCCATTACCTGCCCCCGGTTCCCAGCTCCACTGGGAATATCCGTCACCACATCTTTAATCTCCAGCTGCTGGATCGGCAACAGCAGCCCGACCTCATGGCCGAAGTCCGTTCGCTTGCTCTCCGCGTCGTACGGATAATAGGTGTACCGATATCCTTCCTTCACCCAAACCGGCTGCTCCGTCAGCTGTTTCGCCGATTTCAAGTCGTAGGGATAAAGCTTCTTCGGAGTAACGTAGTATTCCGCATTCGAGTACCCGGCATTCTTCGCCGCCTGCTGCTTCTGCGCCGCAACATAATCCTCATGCCGCTGATAAAGGATGTACCCCGCCCGCGCCCCCGCCACCACAATAGCCAGCGCCAGCGCAATCTGAATCCTCTTCTTAGCCTCTTCACCCATCATGAACGATGCCTTACCCTGTGAACCCCGTGTCCCCTGTGTTAGAGATTTTAGAAAGCCATCACAGAAAGCCATCCTGAGGTAAACTGAAAGAGACCCATGCCCACAGTCACCGAACAAGACGTCCTTAGCGCTCTGAAAAGCTGCTACGATCCCGAGATCCCCGTCAACATCGTCGACCTCGGCCTCATCTATTCCGTGCAGTTCGCCTCCGCGCCAACCGAGGGTGCCGAAGAAGCCAAGCAAGACGTCACCGTCGACCTGACCCTCACCTCACAAGGCTGCCCCGAGCACGTCAACATCAGCGCCCAGGTAAAATCGCGCCTTGAGCAGTTGCCCGGCATCCGCGACGCTAAAGTCAACGTAGTCTGGACTCCGCCGTGGACTCCCGAACGCCTCAGCCCAGACGCCAAGAAACAACTGGGCATCGACTAACGCCGGGCCGGCAGCCAGCTACCGGACTAGCTACGGGAGAAGATCAGAACTCTACATAGCTTCCGGAAGCCGAACTCCGGAAGCCGGACGCCGATTCTTACATCTCCTCCCACGCGTCCATGGCGCTCTGCCCCGCCGCTTCCGTAATTCGCTAACCTGCTCTCGCAGCCATTTCCATCACGTGCATTCCGCGATCAAAATAGCCGGGCAACGACTCCCGCACTTGCTCAAACTTTTCCGGATACTCGGCTGACAGCAGCGCCAGCGCCACTCCGCCAGCCATCACGCCCCCGGCATACTTTTTCTTCAGAAACAACACAGTCGCCGCGGCAACCGAAGCTGCCAACACCGCTTTCTTCCAGCTGTCCATGTTTCCCCCGCGAAATTTTTTTCTCACGCGATTGTACCCCGCTCCTTCAGATTTACCCACAGCTCTCCGATGCCGCTTTTCTCTTCCGCGTTGTCGCGCAGCACGTACTGCCTTGGCCCTCCCTAACGCGCCTTGTCATTCCGAACCGGGCCGAAAGCCCGGTGAGAGCCTGCCCTGAGCGAAGCCGAAGGGAACCTGCTTTTAGTCGGCACAAACGAACCGATCCTTTATACTTCCTCGTTCCCCCGGAGATCCAAATGTTCACCATCTCGAGATTTCGTCCGACGCCCGCTCCGCTCGCACTAATTCTTACTTTAACCCTCGCCGCCTCCGCCCAATCCAAGCCCCGCGCCCGCGATCTAGGCGTCCCCTTCGACGGCACTCCCGGCCCCAACAACGCCATCACAGACGTCCGCGGCGTCGAGGTCGGCCACACCACGCTCATCTCCGGCAGCGGCAAACTCGTAGTCGGCAAAGGCCCAGTCCGCACCGGCGTCACCGCCATCCACCCGCGTGGCAAGGCTAGCAACGACGCCGTCTTCGCCGCCTGGTTCACCCTCAACGGCAACGGCGAGATGACCGGCACCACCTGGGTCGACGATTCCGGCTTCCTCAACGGACCCGTAATGATCACCAACACGCACAGTGTCGGCGTGGTCCGCGACGCAGTTATCGCCTGGAAAGTAAAACATGGCACGCCTGATATGGAAGGTTACTGGTGGTCTCTGCCCGTAGTCGCTGAGACATGGGACGGTTATCTCAATGACATCAACGGATTCCACGTCCACCCCGAAGACGCCTGGCACGCCCTCGATACCGCCCACTCCGGCCCCGTCGAAGAAGGCAACGTAGGCGGCGGCACCGGAATGATCTGCAACGAATTTAAAGGCGGCATCGGCACCTCTTCACGCGTGCTCGACGCCAAAGCCGGCGGATAC
>JBAVUV010001049.1:0-2526 GCA_049696955.1 Candidatus Sulfotelmatobacter sp.
CGCCGCGCTTCTGGGCGTGGCGTTGCCTGGCATGATCGATGATCAACCCGCGCATGACTCGCGCGGCATATCCCATGAATCGCGCGCGGTCGGGAAACGAGGGTCCGTCGCGAGCCGCCATGTCGAGGTACGCCTCGTGCAACAGGGTGGTGGCGCTCAGGCTGACGGCCGCGCCCGGCCGCGCGAGTTCGCGCTTGGCCAATTGGCGCAACTCCGCGTAAAGAGCGCTGAACAACGCGTCAGCGGCAGCTGCATCGCCTTGTTCCGCGGCGCCAATAAGCCATGGAATTGTGGCGTCCGGCCTCATTACTCAATCGCGCGCAAGAGTCTCCTATTTTGGGCGATTAGTCAAGACAGTTTGCGATGGTTAAAGGACGTTTTGTAACCACGAAGACCACAAAGTTACACGAAGGCAAGTTTTAGACTTTCCCGGTGCCGGCGCCTTTATTCTCGCGTGGTGGATGGCCTTCGGCATCCGCGCGCGTGCATTTCCTGGCCAGTTTCCGATACAGTAATTAATCCTTATGCTCGACCTGAATTTTGTTCGTGACAATCTGCCGCGGGTGGAAGAAATGTTGCGCCAGCGCGGAGCCGACCCGGCTGCCGTGCTTAAGGACTTCGGCGACGTGGATACGCAGCGCCGCCAGGCGATTACTGAAGCTGAGACCATGAAGGCGCGGCGGAACAAGGCCTCGGAAGATATTTCCAAGCTGAAAAAGGCCGGGCAGGATGCTACGGCGGCTATCGCTGAGACCAAGGAACTGCGCGAACAGATTCAGGCGCTGGAGAAAACTGCGGCTGACCTGGATGCGCGGCTGCGGGACATTCTGGCGGGCATCCCGAACATGCCGCATGAGAGCGTTCCGGTCGGACACAGTGCGGAAGAAAATGTGGAAGTGCGGCGCTGGGGCGCGCCGCCGAAATTTGATTTCGCTCCGAAGCCGCATTGGGAGTTGGGAGCGGAACTCGGTATTCTCGATTTGGAGCGGGCGGTCAAACTGACTGGCGCGCGCTTCGCGGTTTACTGGGACCTGGGCGCGAAGCTGGAGCGGGCGCTGGCGAACTTTATGCTCGATCTTCATACCCGCGAGCACGGATATACCGAGGTTCTGCCGCCTTACCTGGTCAATTCGGAATCGATGTACTGTACGGGACAGTTGCCTAAGTTTGCGGCTGATTTGTTTCGGGTTCCGCACGGAGAAAAAGATCTGTGGCTGATTCCGACGGCCGAGGTTCCGGTTACCAATCTTTATCGCGATGAAGTTCTTGAGGCGGCACGGTTGCCGATTTCGTTGACGGCATATACTCCGTGCTTTCGCAGCGAAGCGGGATCGTACGGGAAAGACGTACGCGGCATTATACGGCAGCATCAGTTTCAGAAAGTGGAACTGGTAAAGTTCGCGCGGCCCGAGAATTCTTATGAAGAGCATGAGAAGCTCACGCGGAACGCTGAGACTGTGCTGCAAAAGCTTGGGCTGCACTACCGCACAGTGGCATTGTGCACCGGAGACATGGGGCCCTCGTCGGCCAAGACCTACGATATTGAGGTCTGGCTGCCGGGGCAGCAATTGTTTCGCGAGATTTCGTCGTGTTCAAATTTTGAGGCTTACCAAGCACGGCGGGCCAATATTCGCTACCGGCCAGAAGGCAAGAACAAGACGGAATTTGTGCACACGCTGAATGGCAGCGGATTGGCGGTGGGCCGAACGTGGGTAGCGATTGTTGAAAATTATCAGCAGGCAGATGGAAGCGTTGTGATTCCCGAGGCGCTGCGGCCCTACATTGGGGCAGAGCGGATTACGAAGAAAAGCTTTTAGCTCTTGGCCCTTAGCTTTTAGCCAAGAGCCAAGAGCCAAGAGCTAGAAGCTATTCACCATTGCCAAGAAGGGAAGCGGTCACTAGACTTGCAAAGTGTGGACATTAGCACGACCAGTTCGAGCGCGCCTGCGCTTCCGATGAACGCCTTTTGGCGCACAATCCGCAGCTACATTCTCTGGCAGCATGAGCGTGGCACGTTGCATTACGACGTGATGGTTACGCTGATTCTGATCTTCATCTTCGCCACGCCTTACTGGATTAACTACAACGACAAACCTGTTCCCCATGATGCGCATCAGACAGATGTTATTGTTACAGCCGATGCGCAGGGCGGACTGGCCTATGAGATTCCTGGCAGCGTGATTACGCCGGGCGACGATGCTGCAGTGCAGGCTCAATTGCGGCGTATTATCACGCCAATTTCAGGGGCGGTGACGATTCTGAAATACGAAGTTGTGGCCGATCGCAAGGGGAAGGTGCAGAGCTACCGGGTTTGGGTGAAGAGAGAAGAGTGAGAAATTTCTTGCCGACCATCGGACTGCTCTGGCTCATACTGCTGAGTTCATTTGGGGCGGCGCAAAAACAGGACGCCCCGGGCCTCGATGGCGTCCTAAAGAAAATGGACGAGACGGCCGCCCACTTCCAGACTGCGCAAGCTGACTTCGTGTTTGAGCAATATCAGAAAGTGGTGGATGAGACCGACACGCA
>JBAVUV010001050.1:0-8514 GCA_049696955.1 Candidatus Sulfotelmatobacter sp.
GTGACTTCAATCTTGGTCGCAAAACCCGCCAGCGCCTCGTCTACCGAGTTGTCTACGACTTCATAAACAAGGTGATGTAGTCCCAGTTCGCCGGTTGATCCGATGTACATCGCCGGACGTTTGCGCACCGCCTCCATACCGCCGAGCACTTTGATGGAGTCGGCGTTATAGTCATTCTTGGCGCCGCTGTTATTTCCAGCGATCGGTGTCAAGCTTCCGTTTTTCGGTTTAGGTTCTACGATGGGGGTATTGATCTCTTTGGTGGCCATTCAACTCCATGGAGCACGCCCGTTTTGTCTGGCAAACTTCCTGCGAGCGCGGGCTCCGATTGACTCACAAAAATCGCACGGCGCAAGACCGAACTCTGTGTCTGCGCAACCAACCTCAAGTGATTGAAATTTCGTGTACTTAGGCCCGTTTGGCGACTATCAAATTATACCACGGAAAAGGCTCTCCCATCGACCTTCGTGCGGTCGTGAATCTCCTCGGTAAACGCTGATTTTACAAGGGTTTTGGCGGCCTGTTTGGCTGGAGTTTTCGGCCTGGCCGAATGCACGAAGAACTCGTGCCCCACAGTTTCTTTTCCGGCACCTGGCCGACGTTCGGGGTCATCTAAGTCATGGACCCTGATAAAATAAGCGCACAGGAGTTACCAACTCAGAATGGCCGTTCCCGTATCCCAGATGTGGACTGTGTCGAGCTATGTTCTCAAACAGAAGCTCGCCGGACGCAAGCAGTACCCGCTCGTGCTCATGCTCGAGCCGCTCTTCCGCTGCAACCTGGCGTGCGCCGGATGCGGCAAGATTCAATACCCAGCCCACATTCTGAAAAAAGATCTCACTCCGGAAGAATGTTTCCGCGCTGTCGATGAATGCGGCGCGCCCATGGTCTCCATTCCAGGCGGCGAGCCGCTCATGCACCCGCAGATCGGCGAGATTGTGGAAGGCCTGGTCGCGCGCAAGAAATATATTTATCTGTGCACCAACGCTTTGCTGCTGAAAGAAAAGATTCATCTCTTCAAGCCCAGCAAATATCTCACCTTCAGCGTGCACCTCGACGGCCAGCGCGAAGAGCACGACGTCGCCGTCTGCCGCGAAGGCGGGTACGACATTGCAGTCGACGCCATTAAAGAAGCCCTCAGCCGCGGCTTCCGGGTCACAACCAATACCACGCTGTTCGACGGCGCCGATCCGAAATCCGTGCGCGCTTTCTTCGATGACATGATGGAGCTCGGCCTCGAAGGCATGATGCTTTCTCCCGGCTATTCTTATGACAAAGCTCCCGATCAAAAACATTTTCTCGGACGCGCTCGCACTCGCCGCATGTTCCGCGCGATCCTGTCCAACCGAAAGAAGAACTGGCGCTTTAATCTCTCGCCGCTGTTTCTGGAATTTCTGATGGGCAAGCGAACCTATCCCTGCACTCCGTGGGGCATGCCTACTTACAATATTTTTGGTTGGCAAAAGCCTTGTTATCTGCTGCAGGATGGCTACGCGGAAACTTTCGCGGAGCTTCTCTCCACCACGAACTGGAGCAACTACGGCACGGAGTCCGGCAATCCCGCCTGCGCCAACTGCATGGTTCATAGCGGATACGAAGCCTCCGCGGTAAACGCTACGTTCAGCTCGCTCAGCGGATTCCTGGCTACAGTCAAAGCGACCCTGTTTACTGGATATCGCGACAAAGAAGCGCTGCGACTATTGGACGAGCCGCCAGCTCAGATCCATCCACTGGTTCAGATCGCGACGACTGCGGAACCGCTGCACCAAACTCGCGCGTAATGACAAGTTTTCCCGTGAACCTCTGTGTCCCCTGTGTTTAAGATTTTGAACTTGAATTGAGAATATGACAGGCAAAGAATCCGGCCACATCGATCACGAGAGAGCGCAAGCCGTCCCGCACGTTAGTCCTGACTCACTCGAACTGGCTCCCGGCACGGTTCACGAAAAACTCGAAGGCTGGATCCCCCAACTCGCCAGCGACGAAGAAATCCGCGTCGCCCTGGAAAAAGCCTTCGATTATCGCGGCGACGTCACCATCACCCGCACAGACGGATCAAAAATCGAAGGCTACCTCTTCGATCGCCGCACTGCCCCAACGCTGAAGGATTCCGTGGTTCGGCTCTACCCGAAGAACTCCAACGAAAAAGTCTCCATCTCTTATGCGGACATCGCCGCACTCGCCTTTTCCGGAAGAGATACGGCCGCCGGCAAAAGCTGGGAAGCCTGGATGAAAAAATACGCCGCCAAAAAGGCGGCCGGCGAAACCAACATCGCTCTGGTACCCGAACCTTTAGATTGAGTTCGCTCGCTCCCACGGCGGAGGAACTTTAATCGAAGCCATCCCCGCGGCCTTCGCTGCCTGAATACCCATTTCGGTGTCCTCGAATACCAGACATAATTCCGGCGTCACGCCAAGCTTCGCAGCTGCCAACAGAAATGCTTCGGGGTCGGGTTTGCTCTTCGCATAGTCTCCCGCGCACACCATCGCATCAAAGCGCTCGAGAAGATTCAAGGCCACGAGAGACGCCGTCACCGATTCCCGCGTGCTTCCCGAAACCACCGCAAAGGGAATTCTCTTGTGCTCCACCTCAATGTGCTGCAAAACTTCCGGAACAGCCCGCAGTTGCGGCAGCAATTCGAAATAAAGTTCTTCCTTTCGACGCGCCACAGTCTCGACCGGCATTCGCAGCCCATGTCTTTCATTTAGCGTCGAGATGATCTCCGCCACGGGCATTCCGCCCCAATCGTAGAAAAGCTTTTCCTCGAATCCACAATTCCATTCCCCAAGCGCTTGCTTCCACGCGCGGTAATGCAGCGGCATCGAATCGGCGATGGTGCCGTCGCAATCGAATAAATACGCTTTGAATGGGCCCTTGGGCAATTTAAGTTTCATGTTGCCGGATGAATATCTTTCCTGAAGCTTAGCGCGGATGCGGTTTTGCGGATGCAGCAAAACTCAATCCTGCAATCAACTCCTCAACTTCGTCCTCCGTCCCCCCGATAAACGTAAACGACACTGCGTAACCACGCGCCAGAATCACCAACGTCGATTGCCGCATCACGCGAGAGCCAACATCCTTCTGAAAATCTCCGCGCACCAGCGTCTTCGCGCCGACCGCAAACTCATACGGCTCCTCCGCTACAGCGAACCCTTGCGCCTTGGCGATCTCCGTCACCGGTCCGAAATACTGTGCCGCTTCTTTTAGTCCCGGATACTCAGCTGCACTTTCCGCCGCAATCAGGATCGACGAATTCACTTCCTGGCCGCGCGCCGCCGGTGGCCGCGAAAATGCAGCCAACAGAACGCGACCCGATTTGCTAACCGCCTGATCCCGCTGCCCGTCATCTCCCTCATTCATCTCTTCAGTTCGCAATACCCATCCAGCGGGAATTTTGCACGTGAAGCCCAACTCGCGATTACGGTATATCCCGTTGCTTACCAATCCCGCGTCGAGGCTGGAATCCGGCGCGGGCGCTGGCCTCCGCGCATGTGCTGAAGAAGAGCTGCCGGGAGGAGTTGACGACTGCTGAGCCCAGCCGAGCGGCAACAGCAGCAGCGCAATCACGCAAGTAAAGAACAAGAAATCGAGAGGGGAATCCATCTGTCGATGTTAAACAAGTGCATCGGGACGACGAATCGCTCGCCGCTCCGCATGTTAAGGCAGAGTACGCCGCACGCTCTTCGCACTAGTGGATTTATATTCCGCGGGATACAGCACCACACATCGGTCGCGGCCTTCCCCATCACTTTCCGTGCGCAAATCAGCTTCATCGCGCAGCGCCAGGTGGACCATTCGCCGCTCGCGCGACGACATGGGAGCAAAGTGAAAAGGTACACCGGTTTGCCGAACTTTTTCCGCGGCCACGCTCGCAGCCATGCGCAATTCCTTCAACCGCAGAGAGCGCTGGTTTTTGCAGTCGAAAGAAATTTTCTCGTGCTCCCCGGAAGGCAATCGCAAAATTTCAAACGCCAGCAGCTCCAGGGCGCGCAGCAGCTCGCCGCCACGATCCAGGAGCAGCGCCGAATCCGGACCGGAGAAATCCACATAGATCTCGGGCTTTTCCCACTCGCTCATCGCCGGAGGATCCACAACAATGCGGTACTTCAGATGAAGGCCGCCGAGATTGACGACCGCCTGTAAGAATTCGTTGATTCGATTCGCAGCAGCAACTTTATCCATAAGAAAGCTCTTAAGCTCTTACTTCTCTTTTTTCCTGGCGCGCTTTTCCATCATCTCGCGCATCTCGCGGCCCAGCTTGGTTCGATTCATGATGGCCTGTTGCGCCATCGAAATCAAATTGGTCTCCGCATAATACAGATTCAATCCCGCCGCAAAGTTGAAGAACAAAAAGCCCATCATCAGCGGCATCATCCAGGTCATCATTTTTTGCTGCGCCGGGTCCATCCCAGCTTGCGGCGTCATGCGCTGCATGGCAAACATGCTCGCAACCATCAGTATGGGCAGGATGAAATAAGGATCGCGCGCGGAAAGGTCGCTCACCCAGAGCCAGTGCGCGTGCCGCAGATCGAGCGCCACGCCCAGCATTTTGTAATAGGCGATGAGGAATGGGAACTGAATCAGAAGCGGCAAACAGCCTCCCGCGGGATTTACTCCTTCTTTCTTATAGAGCCCGCTGATCTCCTCATTCATCGCCGCCTTACGCGGATCGCGCAAGCTGTATTTCTTATATTTTTCCTGAATCGATTTGATCTGCGGCGCAATGCGCTGCATTTTCAGCATCGACTTCATCTGCGTAATCCGCAGCGGCAGCAGGGCGACGGTGATGATCAGCGTTTGAATCACAATCGCCCAGCCCCAGTTGGGCACGATGTGTTTGTAAGTCCACTTCAGCCACAAGAACAGAGGGCGCGCAATCAAGCCCCACCAGCCGAAATCCACCGTTCCGCGCAGATCGGGATCGCCGTTCTTAATGGTCGGCACGTGTACCGCTTCGAGTGAGGACAGTTCCTTCGGACCGACGTAGATGCGCTCCGCAGTCGGTCCGCGAAGGTCGCCAACGGCTGAACCGATGGCATCGACATTTACGGTTTCTTTGGAATCGGGCTTCTGCGGATCGCGCGGTACCTGCAACGAACCCCGCAGCGTAACCATGGCCGCGGTATCGGGATTGTCGGGAATAAAAAGTGCGGTGAAATATTGATCGCCGGGTCCGGCCCACTCGAACGGCCCTTTTATCGTATTGCCCCCGCTGATGCTTTTCATGGCGAGGCGCGAAATGAAGCTGGGAAAGACCAGCGCGGTGCGCTCGGTGGAGGCGTCGTTGTGGTAATCGATGCGCGCGGCAGCGTAGGAAGCCGCCGTTGACTGGTCGCCGAATCCCGAAGGCCACGCCGGGGGCGCGAAAATATCAGCGCCCTTGTAGACAACGGACGTTTCAACATTCAGAACATAGGTATGATCAAAATGGAAAGTCTTTCGAACCACCAGATCCTGGTCGGCATATTCAAAGCTGATGTCAGCGGGAGCCGTGAGGCTGCCCTCCTTCGAAGCCACGTAAAGCGCCGAACTTAATTTATTGCGCAGGGTCTCGTCGTAGGTCCACAGCGAAAGCGGGTACCCATACTTTTGTGCCGCGGCATTATTCACCAGCTCCAGCGGGCCATTCTGCGCGTCGTTATCGAACTTCTTCAGAATCCAGGATTTCACCTGCGCGCCGCGATTGGTGAATGTAATTTTATAGAGATCGTTCTCGATAACCGTTTCTGTTTCGGACGAGGCCTGCTTGCTGGCCGTGGAGCGCGGAAGGTTCGCGGGAGTCACAGCGGCGATTGCAGCGGAAGGCGGCGCCACGGCCGGAACTGGCTGCGGAGCCGATTGTTTTTGCGGCGTGGCCGGCGCCTGCGGCAAATATTTCTTCAGCAGCGGCTGGAAAACAATGAGAACAACAAACGTCAGAAGAAAGACGAGAAGCAGCCGCTTCTCCGCGCCGGGCTCTTGTTGAGGATTTTTAAAGTCGGCCAAATTTTATCTACCGTTCAAAGTCTTGGTGCGCACGTGCCACATTGCTGTAACGGCTCTGCGCTCTTCCCTCGCACCACCGGGTCATAACCCCCACGGACAAAAGGATGACAGCGCAGCAGGCGGATCAAAGCCATCCATCCACCGCGCAGGGCGCCAAAACGCTCGACTGCCTCGGTTGCATATTCGGAGCAGGTCGGCACGTACCGGCAAGCTGGCGGAAACATGGGCGAGATCGCCCATTTATATGCCCGCAAAAATTGCAGCGTGATGATTTTGGCGCAATTCATTTTGGCGCAATTCATCAATTCTCGCGTGGCGCAGCCGCCCCCGGCCGTGCCTTGCCTGACAATTTCTGTTCAATCACTTCGAACGCCCGCTTCACTTCGTTCAGCACGTCGGCAAACTCAGCAGTCAACAATGACTTCTTCGGATTGATCACCACGTCCGCCGCGACCGCTGATGCCGTAAGTGACATGCGAACCGCTTCTCGCAAGCGCCGCTTCATGCGGTTGCGCTGCACCGCGCCGCCCAGCGCCCGCCCCACCGTAAACCCCACACGCAGCCCGCTTAACACTGGCGTCCTCGGCGGCATTTTTTGCGCCACCTCGGTACTAGCGTCCGGACGGGGCCAATAAAAAACCGTCATCGACGCGGAAAAATGTCGCCGCCCTTGCTTGTACACGCGCTCGAAATCCGCGTGGCGCAAAAGCCGCGCCGCGCGCGGAAATCGTGCTGCCTTCTTTGGTGGCATTCTGGAATCGAGCCGGGTTACCAGCGCCGCATCCGCCGCCGTTTCCTCAGGCTGCAATAAGAGGCCAGGACTCTCAACGATGAAAGTAAGTGGCACGAAAAAAGCTACTCGCGGAATCCGGGCTTAACTGACACCCGCTTCCGTCCCTTGGCGCGGCGGCGGGATATCACCTTTTTGCCGCCCTGGGTCTTCATGCGCGTGCGAAAGCCATGCTTCTTGCTTCGCTTGCGCCGGTTAGGTTGGAATGTACGCTTGGGCATGAAAGATCGCTACTCCTGGTTCCGTCGACAGTGATGAGGCAAACGGTAAGTATAAATGACCAAGTGCCGTAAGGGCAAAGGGACAGCGTTCGGCTTCTTGAATTTTCCCGTCGCCTTGCGCAAACCCTCTCCGCGACGCTGCGAAGCAGGCTTTGCTTAATTCGAGATCAGGCATCGTCCGAACAAGAAAAGATTGATTTCTCGTCGTGACGATTTGCGCCCGCCGGAATTTTAAATTTCTCGTTGCGGAAAAAATACAAATTTTAAGTTCGCGCTTTGCACCGCGCCCGTTGCAGTTACATCCTAGACACTTGACAGGCGCATCCCTTAGCGTTCTGAATGAGCGTGCATCTAAAATTTGCGTTCAGATTTTTGTGCGACGAAAAAAGTTTCGTGCTACTATGCGGCACTGTTCGGGTTTAGAAAAAATCTCATTCACCATGACAACTGCGCAAGGTACCAAGAGGCGCATTCCGCAGTACACTAGGGGTTCCATCAGCAATTCGGTAAACGGAATTTTTTAACAGGCGCCCTCAGCCAGCCGCCGGGACGCCGCGGCGGGTATTTCATAAATTATGTCAGTCACAACAACACTTTCCCCCAATCCGTGGATGCGCATTCTCGACGCGCTGGAAAAAAAGATCAACCGGCACTCTTATGACACCTGGCTGAAACCCACCCGCTACAGCCACTCCAGCGGAGGGATTTTATTTGTTCGCGTTCCGACGGTTGAGTTCCGCCACGCCGGCGATAAATATGCCGATCTGATTCAGGAAGCCATCGACAATCTCGGCCTCGAGTTCAACGACGTCAAGTTCGTCACGCCTGAGGACGATCCCGCGGCTACCGCGGTTCGCCACAACGGCGGGCTTTCCGCGCCTCCGGTTGCCTCGGCGCCGGCGCAGGCTCGCTTCGATTGGGATGGCGCCGCGCAATTGAATCCGCGCTACACTTTCGACGCATTCGTAATTGGCTCCGGTAATCAGTTCGCTCACGCTGCATGCCAGGCGGTCGCGGAGCGTCCTTCAAAAGCCTACAACCCATTGTTCTTGTACGGCGGCGTCGGCATGGGCAAGACTCATCTGATGCAGGCGATCGGGCACGAGGTCAAGCGCCGCCAGCCGCAGGCCGCCATCTGCTACGTATCCAGCGAGAAGTTCACCAACGACATGATCAACTCGCTGCGCTATGACAAGATGACCAGCTTCCGCGACAAGTTCCGCGGCGTGGACGTCCTGCTGGTTGACGATATCCAATTCCTCGCCGGCAAGGAGCGCACTCAGGAAGAGTTCTTCCACACTTTCAACGCACTGCACGACACCATGAAGCAGATCGTGATCGCCAGTGATCGTTCACCGAAAGAGTTGGCCGAGATCGAAGACCGCCTGCGCAGCCGCTTCGAGTGGGGATTGATCGCCGACATCCAGCCTCCTGACCTCGAAACGAAAGTGGCGATCCTGCAGAAGAAGGCTGAGCAGGAAAAAGTAACTCTGCCCACGGATGTAGCTCTCTACGTG
>JBAVUV010001051.1:0-9496 GCA_049696955.1 Candidatus Sulfotelmatobacter sp.
GGTGATGGCGTCTTTCAGCTTGATGGGCGGCGACATGATCGCCTGCAGAACACCGTCAATACGGAAGCGAACGCGGAATTCTTTTTCGTAGGGCTCAATGTGAATGTCGCTGGCTCCCCGCTTCACCGCATCGGTGAGCACCAGGTTTACCAGCTTGACTACCGGAGCTTCATCCGCAGCTTTTTCCAGCTGCGACAACTCCATCTGCTGCTCTTCCGCCTGCAGTTCAACGTCGCTATCGTTAAGCTCCGTCATGGACTGCATTACGGTTTCGAGATCTTCTTCCTTCTCCTTCGGTCCTCCGTAGGATTTATCAATGCCGGCAAGAATCGAGCTTTCCGAGGCGACGACAGGCTCAATATTGAAGCCGGTCATGAACTTGATATCGTCCATCGCGAAGACGTTGGTGGGATCGACCATCGCGATGGTGAGCGATGCGCCCACGCGGCTTAGAGGAAGAATCTGATATCGCTTCGCTGTTTCAAACGGAATCAGTTTGACTACGGCGGGATCAATTTCGAAATAAGAAAGGTTGATGGCGGGAACGCCATATTGGCGAGAAAGAAAGTTGGTGACGTCCTCATCCGTGAGGAAGCCGAGCTTCACCAAGGCGGAGCCGAGGCGGCAGTTCTGCTCCTTCTGGGCCTTAGTCGCTTGTTCCAACTGCTCTGGGGTAATGATCTTCTCTTTGACAAGAAGGTCACCCAGCCGTTGAGACATACGTCGATCTCCTATCCACTGAGTGGAACGATGCCTGACAACATGACCGGCATTCGCACGAAGCGCTACGCTTGTTAATGGGAGAGAGCAGCGTCTTTGTGTTGACACAAATTGTCAACGCAAGTCGATTACCTTACCAGTTACCGTAGTGCTTGGACTTGTCTCCGCTCTTCGACGGTGAGTGGCACTGCGGTAAAACCCACGCCAGATGAACTTTTTTCTCATCGAGCCGGGAATTTCAGGCGTCGGTACATGCACTTCGGTAAGAAGGAGCAGGTGCTTGGGAGGTCGCTCGTCGTGGCTAAACTTCGGCGTACACTCGACGACAGAGATGAATTCAGCTTTGCCGGTGGACGCCAGAGAGGATCAGATTCGGGCCTATTATCGCGCGTTATTTCAGGCATGGGGGCCGCAGAACTGGTGGCCTGCGCGATCGCGCTTCGAAGTGATCGTAGGTACTTATCTCACGCAAAACACAGCGTGGACGAATGTAGAAAAAGCTTTGGCAAGCCTTCGCGCTGCCAGAGTGCTTAGCATAAAGGGAATCCGGCAAGTGTCATTGGCCGAACTGGAGCGCTTGATCCGCCCCTCCGGGTATTTCCGCCAGAAAGCGCAGCGCTTGAAAACGTTTGTTGCTTTTCTAGATCGACAGTATGGAGGTTCGCTGGCAAAAATGTTGGCGCGTCCGACTACCGAACTGAGGGAAGAGTTGCTCGGGTTGAATGGCGTAGGACCCGAAACTGCCGACTCCGTCCTGCTTTACGCCGGCAACCATGCAGTATTTGTAGTGGATGCCTACACCCGGCGGATTCTCGCGCGGCACGAAATTCTGTCCGACGATGCGACCTATGAAGACATTCGGAAATTGCTGGAGAGTTCTCTAGCGCGGTTGGCAGAGCCGTCTACCGGTTCGGAAGAATTCTCTACCCGACACCTGGCATCGGGATTTCCCGACGCTCCGCATCCTCCCTCACGGATGAGCGCGGCCAAGCGCACCGCTCTCACCCAGATTTACAACGAGATGCATGGCCTGATTGTGGGCGTGGGAAAGAATTATTGCAAGAAATCACAGCCTCGTTGTGACGGATGTCCTTTACAGATTTTCCTGCCTGCTGTTAAGTGATTCGGGCTCTATTTGCTGTCGAGTCAATTCATGAAAGCCATCGCGCCAGCTTTGTTGTCGCTCGCCATTTTCGGCGCATCATGGTTCAGCGCATCATGGTTCAGCGCGTCGTTGTTCAGCGCATCCTTGTTCAGCGCATCTTGGCAGGGGCAGACTCTCCGCCAAGCGGCGGACCGCAGTGGATTGTTGGTGAGCACGGCAGTCCGCGCGGCACAACTCGCGGAGCCCGCTTATGCTTCCACTCTGGCCCGGGAGTTCAATATGCTGGAGCCAGAAGACGCGATGAAATGGTGGGTGCTGCGGCCGGATGTGCGGTCCTACGACTTTCGCCAAGGCGACGAACTGGTTCAGTTTGCGGCGGAGCACCAGATGAAAGTCCGCGGCCACTGCCTGGTTTGGGGACGCGCGAATCCTGATTGGCTGACCGAGGGTCATTTCACGACGCGTCAACTGTCGCGGCTTCTTCACCAGCACATCAATCGCGTTATGGGGCACTACGCAGGGCAGGTGTTTGCCTGGGATGTGGTGAACGAGGCTTTGGATGAGAATGGAAATCTGCGCGATTCTATTTGGTACAACCAGCCCGGCATCGGATTTGCCGGGCAGGGCACGAAATATATCGAGCAGGTATTTCGCTGGGCACATAAGGCCGATCCGGACGCCTTGCTTTTCTACAATGAAGCCGAGGGCGAGGGAATGAACCGCAAGTCGGATGCAATTTACGCCATGATCAAGAGTTTCAAGAGAAGGCGCATTCCGATCGATGGAGTGGGGTTGCAGATGCATATACCGTTGCTCGATGCGGATATTCCTGCAATCGCCGCAAATATTGCCCGGCTGGCAGGGTTGGGCGTGCAGGTTCACATTACCGAGCTTGACGTTTCTCTTCCACTCGAGACGAGTGGCCAGGTTCGAGCAGGCGACCTGGCTCGTCAAGCCGATGTTTATCGCGGCATTGTGAGGGCGTGCCTTGACAGCGCGGGCTGCACCGCAATTCAGACCTGGGGATTTACCGACAAGTATTCGTGGATTGGTTCTCACTCCCGTGGTGCTCGGGGACAGGCGCTGCCGTTCGATCGAGCATATCAGCCCAAGGCTGCCTACCGTGCATTACGGGAAGAGATTTCTGCGGGACGGCCTTCCCATCCTTGACGGGTCGGCGCGTGGCGTGACGGAGCGAGTCCGAGACGTCTCTTCCTTTCTCCTCTACCATCTATAATGATTTTTGGTCTATTCACTGTGCGGATCTCAGCCGAAGATACGTACGCTGAGCGCCGCAACGGACCACGAACACCTGTGCCGCTAAACCCGCAAACTCGGCCTCCGAAGACCTCGAACCGCAAACAAGTCATCATCCTGCTTGCGATGTCGGTTTTTGTGCTTTTGGCGATTTTGGTGTCGCAGACCGCGTTTGATCTCACTTTCTTAAATCCGGGAAACAATCAGCAGATCGTAGTATTTGCGGCGCTCTCGGCGCTGATCTTTCTGCTGTTTGTAGCGCTTACGTTTGTTCTGTTTCGCAATCTGCTGAAGCTGTTCGCGGAACGCCGCCTGGGGGTGTTGGGCTCAAAGTTTCGCACTCGCATGGTGGTGGGAGCGCTGTTGCTCTCTTTCGTTCCGGTGATGGTGATGTACTGGTTCTCGTACGGCCTGATGAACCGTTCCATCGACAAGTGGTTCTCAACGCCTGTGGAAGAAGTTCGCGCGGACACGCACGCTATGGTGTCGCTGCTGGGCGAATACGCCGCGCAGAACGCGCGCGCCGAGGCCTCCGCCATCGCCGCTTCCGGTGACACGCAGCGAGGTTTCTCGGGATACGGATACGCGCCTGTCTTGTCTGAGTTTCAGCATCACGAGATCACGTTGCAGGGCGGGTTCGCCGTAGCGGTGCAGAACGGAAACGCCGAGGCCAGCTTCAACGTGCCTGCAGCCTGGTCTGTTTTGAAGCCAAGGCTTCCCTTAGCGGAAGCGGAGGCCGGACGACCCGCACACTTCACCTGGAACCAAACCGAGTACACCCTGGGCAGCGCGCGGGTAGGAAACGATGGCTTGATCCTGGTCGCGATTCCTCTTCCTCAGGAGTTTTCCCGCACGGTGCAGCAGGTGGAGGCCAGCCAGCGGCGCTATTTTGAATTGGCCCATGAGCGGAGGCTGGTGCGCCGCACCTACATGGGCTGGCTGCTGTTGCTGACTTTGATGGTGCTGTTCGTAACCACGTGGCTAGCGCTGTTCCTTTCGAAGCTGGTGACTCGTCCGCTGGCCGCGCTGGCCGAGGCCACGCAGGAAATCTCTCGCGGGCGTTTGGATTATCGCATCGACGTGAGCGCCGCTGACGAAATCGGGGATCTGGTGCGTTCGTTCAATCGCATGGCTGAGGAACTTGAGACCAGCCGAAGGCAGATCGAAGCTTCCAGCCGCGATGCGACCGCTGCCAATGCTGAACTTGACCAGCGCCGCCGCCAGATGGAGACGATCCTGGAAAGCATACCAACGGGCGTGCTCTCGGTGGATGCCGGGCGGCGCGTGACCCACGCGAACCAGGCGTTGTTGCGCATGTTCCACCCGGAGGGCTATTCGGATGGACAGCACTTGCTGCGAGGAGCGCGGCTGGCGGACGTGTTTCCGCCAGAGGTGCTGCAGGATCTCGAACCGCTGCTGCGCCGCGCCGATCGCATGGGCATGACTACCAGCCAGATGGAAACGGCACTGCAGCGCACGTCTCTTAATGTGGCGGTTACTGTGGCGCTTTTGCGCCATCAGGAAGAAAGCTCCGGCTACGTGATTGTGTTCGAAGATCTCTCCGATCTGTTGAAAGCGCAGAAGCAGGCTGCCTGGCGCGAAGTGGCGCGCCGAGTTGCGCATGAGATTAAGAATCCGCTGACTCCTATCGCGCTCTCTGCGGAGCGAATTCAGCGCCATCTGGAGCGGGCGATGCCCCCTGACAAAGCGTCATTGGAGATTGTGCGCTCTTGTGCGGAAACGATTGCGGGTGCGGTTGAGACCGTACGCCGCCTGGTGGATGAATTTTCAACGCTGGCCCGGTTTCCCGCGTCCAATCCATACCCCGCAGATATCAATGAAATCATCGAGAACGCGCTTTCGATGTTCGATGGAAGGATGGACGGCATCGGTCTGCACAAAACACTGGCTCCGGATTTGCCGAAAGTGATGGCGGACACGGAAGCGATCAAGCGCGCCATGGCCAACCTGGTGGACAATGCGGCTGAGGCAATGCAGGATTCGTTGGTGCGCGAAATCGAAATTACAACCACCCTGGTGGCCAGCCGTGATGCGGTTGAAATCACTGTGGCGGATACCGGACATGGGGTAACGCGCGAACTGAAGGAGAAACTTTTCCTTCCTTATTTCTCGACCAGAAAACGCGGTACCGGCTTGGGTTTAGCAATCGTGAGCCGGGTTATCGAGGAGCATCATGGCTCGATTCGCGTTGAAGAAAATCAGCCGGTGGGAGCGCGCTTTATCGTAGAGCTGCCGGTGGTTCCGGAAGTGGCGATCGTCACACCCGTGCCTCAGCATGCATAAAATTCTTATTGTTGACGACGAAACTGGCATCCGCGAATCGCTGCAAGGCGTGTTGGCAGATGAAGGTTACGAAACGGCCTCCGTCGAAAGCGGCGAAGAATGCCTGAAACTGCTGCGCCGCGAGCACAGCTACGAAGTGCTGTTGCTGGATATCTGGCTGCCCGGCATTGATGGCCTGGAGACACTGGAGAAAATCCGCGATCTGGATAATGCCCCCGAAGTCATCATGATTTCCGGACACGGCACCATTGAAACAGCGGTGCGCGCGACAAAATTAGGCGCGTTTGATTTTCTGGAAAAGCCTCTCTCGATCGACAAAACTCTGATCCTGGTTAAGAACGCGATTGAATCGAAAAAACTTCGGCATGAGAACGTCGACCTGAAAAAGCAATTGCACGCCAAGAGCGTGATTGTCGGGGACAGCATACCGATGAAGGCGTTGCGGCAGCAGATCGGGGTGATGGCTCCCACGAACGGCCGGGTGCTGATTTATGGGGAGTCGGGTACGGGGAAGGAACTGGTCGCGCACGCGATCCATGCGCAGAGCTTGCGTAAAGATGAAACTTTTGTCGAGGTCAACTGCGCGGCGATTCCCGAGGACCTGATCGAGAGCGAACTTTTCGGTCATTACAAGGGATCGTTTCCGGGTGCGGCGGTTGATAAGGAGGGGAAGTTTCAGAAGGCAAATGAAGGAACACTGTTTCTCGATGAAGTGGGAGACATGAGCCTGAAGACGCAATCGAAGGTGCTGCGCACACTGGAAGAGCAGCGGGTTGCGCCGCTGGGCGGTGATGAAACCATCATGGTAGACGCGCGCATCATCGCCTCCACTAACAAAGACCTTGAAGAGGAAATCTCCATTGGGAATTTTCGCGAAGATCTGTTCTACCGGCTCAACGTGATTCCCTTCTTCGTGCCTCCACTGCGCGACCGGAAGGAAGACATTCCGCAGCTAGCGCGGCATTTCCTGAAAGACCTGGCGGCGACTTACGGGCGACGCCCGCGCGAGATTACGGATGACGCCATCGACGGACTAATGCGCTATTCCTGGCCGGGCAACGTGCGCGAATTGCGCAATGTGATCGAGCGAATTGTGATCATGAATCCCATGACCACACGGCTGGACCGCAAGCATCTGCCTCCGTTGGTTTATCGCGACGGCCACCGGCGCGCCGCGCGCAACGAGTTCTCCACGTTGCACCAGGCGAGAGATGCTTACGAGCGGGATTTCATTCTCAAGAAACTCGACGAAAACCACGGCAACGTTACGCGCGCAGCAGAGGTGTTGGGACTGGAGCGGAGCCACCTATACCGAAAAATGAAAACTTTGGGGATCGTCGCGAAAGAATAGGAAGACTGCGCGGCACCTAGCGCTTCACCATACGAATTTCGGTGCCGTTCTTTCTAAACTCAACCTGATCCATAAGCTGATTGATCAGAAAAATTCCCCGCCCATGATTGGAATAGACGTTCTCGCCGACGGTACAACCGGGAATGGTTTCGGGACTGAATCCAGTGCCGGGGTCGCGGACTACGATCAGGATGCCGCGCTCCGCGTCACTGCTGACCACGCATTCCACTGTCTGCGTAGGATCTTCTTTCGCACCGTGAATCACGGCGTTGGCCAGGGCTTCCTGCAGCGATAACTCGATGGCATCGTCTTTCCCGTCGACACCCTTCATCTGACGAACCACAGCCATTATTTCCTGCACTACGGGATCGACGGCTCTGCGGTCGGCGCTAAGGGTCACCCGCAAAACTAAACTCAACTGATCGGGATCGAAATCCTTCTCGGGAAGGGATTGCTCAGGAGAATCGGACGGTGGCATTGATTGGGCTCGTTTGCTAGTAGTTCAACGAAGACGACGGTTGATTTTAGCATTGCCCGCCGGACTTTCGTTCCTCATGATTTCTTGTTAATGATGTTGGTGGCGTGTTGTACTAAATTAAGTTGTCCGCCAGTCAAATGCTCCAACTGTCTTCTCCAATCCAGTTCTTCTACAAACCCGCGCGATTCGCGCCAGTTGGGTTGCACCTTTACGTAGAGTTCGAGAAACACTTTGGTGCCCAGCATTTTTTCCAGTTGCAGGCGGGCCGATGTGCCAATCCGTTTCAGCATCTGTCCCTTCTTGCCGATCAGAATGCCCTTCTGGCCTTCGCGTTCGCAATAGATTGTGGCGGAAATGCGGGTTAGCCTGGCGCCCTCTTCGAACGTGTCGACGATTACCGTGGTTGCGTAGGGCAGCTCCTCCTCGGTTTCGAGCAGTACGCGCTCGCGAACAATCTCCCCGGCCATAAATCGCGCGGGCTGGTCGGTAACCTGATCTTCCGGAAATAACGGAGGGCCCGCAGGCAATGCCGCGGTTACCTGCTTCAGAAGAATATCGAGTCCATCCCGCTTCAGCGCGGAGATTGGAATAGTCTCGTGAAAGGCATGCAGTTTCCTGTATTCCTCGATCAGCGGCAGCAGCCTGGCTTTGCCGCCGCGCAACAGGTCGACCTTGTTAAGGATGAGACAAACCTTTGTCGACGAATGCTTCAACATCTGTATGGCGAACTCATCACGCTGATCGAGTTTGCGGGTCGCATCCATGATCAGAAGGACGACGTCGCAGCCTTCGAGCGCCTCGCGCACCTCGACCATCATCTTGCGGCCGAGCGAACTATCCGGCTTGTGCACGCCGGGAGTATCGATCAACACCATCTGCGCACCGGATTGACCCTTACTCTTGGGCACATTGACGATACCCTGAATCCGGTTGCGAGTGGTCTGCGGCTTGGGCGAAATGATTGCCAGTTTTTCGCCGACGAGCGCATTGAGCAGGGTGGATTTGCCGGCGTTGGGGCGACCGAGGATGCAGACGAAACCGGAGCGGAAAGGCATGATCAGAGTAGCGCTGGCATCTCGCCGGCCGTCCCGATTACACGCGGGCCCAATTGGGCACGGACCGTGGAATCAAAGGAAGCCGCCGAGACGGCGGCGCTACTGAACTATATCAGTTTCAACTGCCGAGGCTGGACTGCAGTAATTCGCACTCGCTCCACGCGGCGATCCGTGGCTTCAAGAACTTCGAATCTCAGACCGCCATCATCTACCGTTTCGCCCCGGCGCGGGATGTGTCCCGCCAATTCGCTGACCAAGCCTGCCACGGTGGCGGATTCTCTTTCTTCGAGCTTGGTTCCGAACAGTTCGGCGAGGCCGTCCACATCCATGCCTCCGGAAACGATGTAGGAGTGATCGTTCTCGCGAACGATTTCCGGCCTTTCGTGTTCGTCGCGGATTTCTCCCACGATCTCTTCAACCAGATCTTCGATGGTCACGAGGCCCGCTACTCCTCCGTATTCATCCACCACAATCGCCATACGGATATTATTCTTCTGCATTTCGCGGAGCAGATCGCTTCCCAATTTGCTCTCCGGCACAAAATAAACATCGCGGCGCATCAGAGTTTCGAGAGTGCGTTGCGACGCTTCACTGTCAGGCACCTGCAAAACATCCTGGGCGTAGACGATGCCTTTGATATTGTGAATGGTTTGCGCGAACACCGGCACGCGCGAGTAGTGCTTGGCTCGGAGCATTTCGATGAAACGTTCGACGGTGGTTTCAACAGGCACGGCAAACATTTCCGGACGGGGCTTCATGGCTTCGCGCACGGTCTTGCCGCTGAACTCGACCACGGACTGGATGAGATCGCGGTCGCCTTCCTGAATAATGCCTTCTTCCTGGCCGGCTTCGATCAGAGCATCCACCGCCTCGGCCGCGCTCTCCGGTTCCTCACGCGTATTTTCGCGGGTGAGCGAGGCGACGGATTGCAGGAAGCCTAAAACGATCGTCACGGGCAAGACCAGATAAATGAAGATGGTGAGCAGCCATGTCCATCGGATCAGCCAGGTGCCGTTGGTTCGCGAGAAGAACAGGAATGGCAGAAACTGGTTGAATACGATGATGATGACAATCAGGCTGATGGCCGCCTGCGAGATTTCGTAGATGGTCCAGCGTTGATCGCTGAAAAGCGCGAAGCCTACCAGAAGAGAAATCGTGGCAGTGGTCAACTGCTTGAGTACGGACATGGAGAGCGCGGCGCGGGCGCGACTGACTTTCAGCCGGGG
>JBAVUV010001052.1:0-1891 GCA_049696955.1 Candidatus Sulfotelmatobacter sp.
GGTCGTAGACGTTCTCCATTCCCGCAGAGCAGCGCGAACTCTCTTCAATTTTTCTTTCTTCTCATCCTCGCGTCGCTGCTGAACGAGCCCGGCGGTTTTTACGATAGCGCCGCATCTCCGGCTGCAGCACTTCTGACGTGGACGGCGCTTGATGAACCACTTGTTGCATTGTGGGCGTTGGCAAGGCTTGTCAGACAATTTGCCGCGCAGCGGATTCGTCAGGAGCATCTCCACGAACAACGCGGCCAGGTCCCGATTTGTGCCGGGAGACTTAGCCCAATAAGCGCCGCCTACATCCTCCCTGACCCGAACTCCACGCTTCTCAAGCTCAGCGACCTTTCGATCTGTCTCAGGCGTTCGTCCGATCGGCTCCAGCTTCCACGTCCAGACTCTTTCAAGGTTTGACAGCGAGAATCGCTCAGCATCAGCTAGCTGCATTTTCCAAGGGTTCCGTTTCGCTGTGTTCCAAGCCTCAACAAAACGAATCAGTGCCGCACGATCTTCCGAGTCTCGGAGCAGCGAGTTGTTCCCATTAAGCGCCATGACGACAGCCGTCAGCTTACTGAGCTCGGACGACGTGTTCAGCTTCTTTTGGAGATTTTTGAGTTTAGCGGTCATCGGATTATTGCTTACGCTTAGCCTATTACTGAAATGCAAGCATTATTATAGTACAGAACGTTAATCCTTGCTACGCTCTTTTTTGAGAGGTTAGAGCGATGCGAAACCAATGCAGAACGAGCAAGCGCAAACGGAAGTTGCTGCGCATCCCGCAAGCTGTCGAGTATCTGGATGGAGTTATCAGTCCCGGCACGCTGCGCCAGTGGGTGTTTCATCGGAAGATCGAATCCATACGTGTGGGGGGTGCGGTTTGCATCCCTGCCGATGCTCTCGACAAGTTGATCGAGCGCGGGAAGGCGCTAGCGTCATGAGCAAAGAATACGGGAATATCCGCTCTCTCGAAGTAGTTGGCTCCAGCGCACTTGCGTCCGCCACTGTTCCATCACTGTCCCCTAAGCCAGCTTTCGGGGAAAAAACCACCGAATTGCTCACGGTCCAAGAACTGGCCGAGCGCTTGCGCCTCCCCGAGTCATGGGTCCGAGCGCGAACCCGGTCACGGACATTGGACCCGCTGCCCTGCGTCCGACTCGGACGTTACACCCGCTTTAGGTGGTCTGCGGTCGAGGCTTGGCTCCGCGAGCATGAGGAGCGATCCTGTGGATGAGCAGCGTTCAGAACGCGAGCGCCGAGAGAAGCCAGCGGACAGCGACCGCTACCGCTCGCTCTACAAGCCGTCTGAAGGGCAGCGCCTAGCGCAAGCGCGGCGATGGATTGCTGTGGCTCGTGGCGAATCGGAGCCGAAGGATTGACTCTCGCGCTTCAACTCGCAGCGCTTGAGCCAGTCCTACAGTATGGCTGGCGACTCTTCCCGTGCGCGGAACGCGGCAAGGTTCCACTGCTCAAGAATTGGCCGCGCAGCGCTTCGTCGGACGCGGATGTGATCCGCAAATGGGCTGAGCGGCACGGTGATTGCAACTGGGGCGTCGCAACCGGGCCGGAGTCGGGAGTCTTCGCTATAGACGTTGACGAAGAAGCAGGGGAAGAGTCTTTCAACTCGCTAGTTGATGAGCACGGAGTCTGGGCAGAAACCCTCGCTGCAATTACCGGGCGCGGACGCCATTTCTATTTCGACTGGCCCGCAAGCGGAACGATCCGCTGCAGCGCGGGGAAATTAGGCACTGGCGTTGACGTGCGCGGCGATGGTGGATATTGCGTCATTCCGCCTTCTACGCATCCGAGCGGTGCGCGTTATGAGTGGACCGGAAAGCCTCAAGTTGCGGTCGCGCCCGATTGGTTGCTGAGATCCATCACGAGCGCAGCGCAGCCGATCATC
>JBAVUV010001053.1:0-2551 GCA_049696955.1 Candidatus Sulfotelmatobacter sp.
TTTGTCCTTACCCTGAGCGAGCAGGCTGTCATACTGAGCTTTGAAGTTCTCAAGCGCGTCCTTTACGCCGACGACGCCGATCTTGCTTTCGTACCAGTGCTCGTTAATCAGGCCGAGAGTTTTCTCCGCTGCCTGAGCGACGATGTTGAATTGCTCGGACAAATCACGTAGCGACTCGTGGTCGATCAACTGGAGCTGTTTCTGGAGCGCGGCGAGATGATTCCCGCGTAGCTCATCAGCGCGGACACCAGCTTCGAGCAACTTGTCATCCAATTTGTTGAAAGCGTCCTGAACAGTGGTTCCGAAACTCTCCTGCGAGATAGCCAGCTTGTGAGCCTGTTCAGCCACAGCCTTCTGGTGCTCGATGAGCTTGTCAATAACAACGATGGCGGCGACGATGCCAATAACAGGCAGCATGGCACTGAAGGCAGCGCCGACAGCCGGGATAGTTGCGATCAAACGGGATAGTTCACGTGGGAGCGGAATACCCAATTCGCGAGTAAGCAGCCGGACCGACCCGGCACTGTCACGCATGGAACCATCGACTGCATCTCCGGCTGAGCCAGCGCCATCCTTGAGGTCATTGAGGTCGGACTTAACCTTCCCCATATCCTCGCGGAACTCCGCTGTCTGGGCTTGCAGTTTGATGATCAGTGATCCGATCTCGCTCATTACTCTGTATCCTTATCAGTAGGCTTCAATGACGGCCATACTTCGTTGCACATCTCTTCCGCGTCGCGATTACCGCGAGCTTTCAGGTCCGCGATCATCTTTGCTCTCAACATCAGCAGCTTCTTGCGGTCCCCACGTGTCATGCCGAGCTGGTTCAACACGCGGCGCATGTTCCGCTTACGTTCCATTTCCGCTTGCTTTTCATCGTCACGAACGAAATCCATCGCCGTGATGATCGGAGACTCCTCTCCGCGATTCACGTTGTAGGTCGCCGCTGCGGATTGCGCTCCAGCGAATCGTTGGTACTTAATGGCGATCACTCGACGTGTACCCAACCCCTTAAACTCAACGGGAGTCAGTTCTTCAAACTCCTCATCGCTTAAACCAAAGTCGTACCGGGCCATGGCCCACAGTTCTAACCACGTTGTGGGAGGCTCCTCTAGAGTTTCGGAGTCTCCGTCACTACGTTTGGGCTGGCAGTTGCACCCGTTTCCTTGTCTTGCATCAATTTCGCGTACATATCCCGCGCACCGGGAAACATCAAATCGAAGATTGCGTCGCTCAGGTGCTTCTGCGCTTCTGGATTCAGCACATCAGTTACGTCCTGAAGGGTGACTTCTGGGTTGAATCGCTCCAAGCCGCCGTGCACGATGGCTGGGAAATGCTTACCGCTGCTGATCTTGTCCCAATCCTGAAATCTTTTGAGGTCGAGACCAGTGGCTTCCTCAACTTTGGCGATAGCCTTGTAGGTGTAGCAAAGCCGCCATACCTTAGGCGGCTGGCCGTCCTCCATGTCGATTTCCAACTTGAAGTTCGGTGCGATTCTGGTTTTGATGACTTCTGACATGCACTCTCCGTTGACACTTAGCACTAATGCGTAACCACGAGCGGCTAGTTAGCCGCTTATGATTAGAAAGTTTCTGTGATTGCTCCAGTGACCTTGAGCTTGATGTCCAGAGTGCAGTTCTTTTCGAGCGGGAACGACTCTGTGCAAGACTCAACGATCGCGCTGAAAGAGCGCGAGCCAAGGCTGTTCGGCAGAACGACGGTGAAAGGCACAACGGCCTTCGCGGACTTCGCGGCCTTCATCGCTTCCTGAGAAGCATCGCTCGGCAAGAGCCAGCACTTGATATCGACCGAACCCGGATCATCCGTGGACGCGATGAACGTGTCGGTACCGTTGGAAGTAGACATCGTGGTGGTCTTCTCTGTGGCGACCTTGTCACCAGAGAAGGTGACAGCAGTGACGCCGTTGAGCGTATCAGCGGGCGGTGAGCCAGTGCCGAACTCAACTGCTAGTCCGTATCCTACAAATGGTTGAGGCATGAAAATTGCTCCTTATTTCTTGTTTTCGAGATCCATCATCAAACCGACCGCTTCTGTGGCGAACTTGTCCAGTACGCGATCCTTGCAATCGTTCCAACCTCGGGCCATCCAGTGCTGGCCTTGCTGGAACCTAGTTCCAAACTCTTGAAACATTCCCCAGAACGCCATCCTTAAAGGACCGATGGCAATAGTCAGCTGGGTCTCACCGTCACCGGAATCCCAATCCGTCTTCTTGACGATGGCCTCTTCCAAGACGCCCAGTTCAACCGGGACTGTCTCTTCGAGCGCGTCAACCACAATGTCGGCAGCGGCATTACCCGCTCTCAGCAGATAGCGCTTTGCAGCTTTGGGCGTCTCCTCCGTTAGGAGCTGAGACAACTCGGCCAAACCATCTATTTCAATGGGCATGTCGCTTGAGGTCGTAAGAGGAAGTGAGTAGACGAGAGCGCAGAAATGCGCGGCCTATGATAGGCAGTGTTCCGTTTCTTTCGTCTTCGGTCAGCTTGAGCTGAAACCGTTTGTTCACTTGCGGTCTTGCCGACTTACTCGATAG
>JBAVUV010001054.1:0-3758 GCA_049696955.1 Candidatus Sulfotelmatobacter sp.
GGATGTAACCGTCGACTACTCTAAAGGCAGAATCTATCTGCCACTCGAGGACCTGCGTGAGTACTCCGTCACCGAGAAAGATCTGGCGCAGAACCTCAACACCCCGTCCTTTTGCGACATGATGAAGTTCGAAGTAGACCGCGCGCGCGACTGGTTCCGTCGCGGCCTTCCGCTGATTGAAAAAGTGGATGCATCCCTGGCCGTCGATCTCGAGCTCTTCAGCCGTGGCGGCCAGGAAATTCTCAACGCCATCGAGCGCCAGCACTTCGCCGTGCTCGGCCATCGCCCCGTAATCGCCAAGCCACGCAAGCTGGCGCTGGTGGCGAATGCCGCGCTGGGAAAGCTGTGGCGAAAATTATGAGCGCCGGAACGCAGCCCGTACTCGCTCCATGGAGTCCCGCTCCCGCTCAGCTCACTATGGCCTATTCCGTTTGCCGTGGCATCACCCGCGCGAACGCGAAGAATTTCTACTACGCTTTTCTGGTTCTTCCCAAACGCAAGCGCCAGGCATTATGCGCGGTCTACGCCTTCATGCGCCGCTGCGATGACATCGCCGACGATCCCACGATCAGCTTCGAGGACCGCCGTCAAAAGCTCGACACCTGGCTCGATGCGCTGCATCGCGTCCAGCAGGGGCAGCCCAGCGACGATCCAATTCTCCTCGCGCTCAACGATGCGCAACACAGATACACCATTCCCGCCGGTCTGCTGGATGACCTCGCGACGGGCACCGCCATGGATGTAGTTGATCCCGCACCCGACAGTCATGGCATTCCAACTCCAACGAGTGCTCAAACGCCTCAACTCGCCGTTCAATACAAAACCTTCGAAGATCTCAAGCTCTATTGTTACCGCGTCGCCTCGGTCGTGGGTTTAGTTTGTATTCACATCTTCGGATATCGCGATCCTGCGGCCGAAGCCCTCGCCGAGCAATGCGGGCTTGCGTTTCAACTCACGAATATTATTCGTGACGTCAAAGAAGATGCTGCCATGGGCCGTGTCTATCTGCCGGAAGAAGATCTCGCGAAATTCGATCTCACCGCCGCGGACTTGCTTGCGGCGCCCGATGCTGCGCGCTTCCGCCCCTTGCTTACGCTGGAGGCTGATCGGGCCCGCGAAGGCTATCAGGCCGGCGATCAGCTCATTCCGTATATTTCTGAAGACAGCCAGCCCGCGCTCTTTGTGCTGGTCAACATTTATCGCAAGCTGCTGGAAAAAATCGCCGAACGCCAGTATGACGTATTCAGTGGGAAGGTCAGCCTCACGGTCAGCGAAAAGCTGCGCGTTCTCGGGAAAGGTTTTCTGCAGCGTATCACCTGAAACCCATATTCTTATCTATCAATAAAACACACTCTTGTTATTCACCATCAAGCCGAATGTCTAACAAAACATTTGTCATTCCGAATCGGGCTGAAAGCCCGGTGAGGAACCTGCTTTTTCTCAAAGCCACAATGAGCCAAGCCCCCAACCCTGCATGAGCCGACCCCCAGGCCAACCCTCAGTAGCCATCGCCGGCGGCGGCCTTGCCGGACTAGCCGCAGCCTGCGCCCTCGCCGACTCTGGCTTCCGCGTGACCCTTTTCGAGCGCCGTCCGTATCTCGGCGGACGCGCATCTTCCTATGAACATCCCGGCACCACTGAGGTAGTTGACAACTGCCAGCACGTCCTCTTTCGCGTTTGTACGAATCTCGTCGAGTTCTATCGCCGCATTGGCGTCGAAGACAAAATTCGCTGGTATGACGAGATGACGTTCATCGAACCCGGCGGCCGTACCAGCGTCATGCACGCTTCTCCTTTGCCCGCGCCGTTGCACACCGCACCGTCGTTCCTGCGATTTCCATTTCTGAACGCAAAAGACAAGTTCGCGATCTCGCGTGCCATTGCCTCTCTCACGCTGACAACCCAGCGCGACACCGGCGAATCTTTTCTGGATTGGTGCCGCCGCCACGCGCAACCAGAAAATGCTATCGAACGTTTCTGGAAGCCAATTTTGGTCAGCGCGCTCAGCGAAGACCTCGATCTGATCTCGATTTCCTACGCCGCCCAGGTCGTTCGCGAATCCATGAAATCTCCCGCCGCCCGCCACATGGGTGTGCCCAACGTCCCTCTGACTGACCTCTACAACAAGGCGGGAGATTATCTCCGCGCCCGCGGCGGAGAAATTCGCTTTCGCAATTCGCTCGAAACTTTTTCTCCCGGATCAAACGACGTTGAGATTGTCGCTACCGGAAGGGAAGAGGGACAAAAGGAGCAGCCGTTCGACTATCTCATCCTTGCCCTGCCATTCAACACGATCGCACGCGTCCTCCCGGAAACTCCTGAAGCCGCGCCACTGCGCGAAAAGCTTGCACACTTCGAATCCTGTCCTATCACTGGGATCCACCTCTGGTTTGATCGCCAGATCAGCGATCTCGATCACGCCGTCTTGCTGGATCGAACCATTCAATGGATGTTCCACAAATCCCGCCTTTTGAGCACGCGCGCTGTGGCTCCCAACGCGGAATCAACCGGCAGCTACATCGAACTTGTGGTCAGCGCGTCCAAGTCTCTGGTCGACAAATCGCGGGCAGAAATCGTTGACCTTGCCCTGAAGGAAGTCCGCGAGTTTTTTCCTGAGGCCCGCAGCGCGAGCCTGGTGAAGTCGACAGTTATAAAGGAAATTCACGCAACCTACTCGCCACGCCCCGGCATCGATGCTTACCGCCCCCCACAAGCCACTGTGTGGCCCCGGGTTTTTCTCGCAGGGGATTGGACCGCAACCGGGTGGCCGGCAACAATGGAGAGCGCCGTTCGCAGCGGCTATCTCGCTGCGGAGGCTCTAAATCATTCGGCTGGTTTCACTGAACGTCGGTTTGTGTCGGCGGACTTGCCCGCCACTGGGTTGATGCGTCTCTTCAGCTGAAATTGATGTGTACTGCTTAGAGCAGCGACTGAACCTAGCGGCCTATGCGCTGTTCAATCCTGGACACAAACCTCGGCGTGTGACTTTTTAGTGCCTGCTGCAGGCCTGGTTCAAATTCGTGCAACACATTCATGCCTGCCCGGTTGCCAACGTTCGACCCGAAATCGCTGAATGGCTCGCCCACCGAGCGCCTCCAGTACGGTCGCGAGGCCGTATCCGCGACCACCGATGTAAGGGTTCGCAGGAAATACGAGGTATTTATCCTGCCCTTTCCCGATTCGTCCCGCGTGACGACGGTGCGCGAAGCCGCATGCACAGCGCGGTGCATCAAGTTTTCAGGGCCCGCCGCCGGATATACCGATTTTTGACTCGACGATGGCGTTCTCAGATACTTGGCAAAAAGAGCATTCGCATCCCTTTGGCTGGGCAACTTTTTTTGGTGAGCCTCAAATTCTAGCTGGCGGAGATTCGGTGTGTAATGGCTCGCGCCCACATCCAACGGCGACGCGTACTGGAAGCTCTTAACTCTCTGTGACTGAATTGCCACCGAAGGATCATCGGGGAGCGGTCGGTCCGGGCTCTGACCTACCATCACGCAAACAGCCAGCAGCACAAAGGAAACGATTCCGATGGTTGCATTATGCCGCACCATACCCCTACCTGCGCGCGGCGAGCTCCACGACCACTCTAGCCTGCGCCTACCCGAATATGAGCATTCCTCCTGCCATACCTTCAGGCAAGAGGCTTAACTCAAGGCAAAGGTTCGGTGACAAAAACTGATCTACGGTTGCTTTCCTCGGGTCCATCATCTGAAGGCCCGGTGCTATGTAGGTCTTTCCCGCGGCTGACCTTGCAC
>JBAVUV010001055.1:0-1938 GCA_049696955.1 Candidatus Sulfotelmatobacter sp.
GCTGCTATCAGCTCGAGCGCGCGGGGCTCTCCGCGCGTAATCGATTGCAGCGCGGATCGCTGACCGCCAACCTCTGGCCGCCGAACGCCGTCTAGACACTTCCCCCGGATAAATGTCTGGACTGAAACGGCCGCGTCCGGGTGGGCGCGGCCGAGTCAGGCTCATTCATGGGTTTGCCCGGTTGGCGGGCTGGCGGGAGTGTTTCAGTGGGCCCGGATGGCGAGGGTGTCGAGGTCGTAGGCGAGGATCGCCCATCCGGTCCAGGTTCTCATTCCGTTATCGCCCTTTAGCCGGGTTCGGCGTAGTCCGTAGCCTCGCTTGAGGTGGCTGATGCGGCCCTCGATACCGGTGCGGTAGCGTGCCCGGCGCTTGCGGGTCCTTCGTGATCCAGGCTCGTGGCGGCCGGGGATCTGGATCTGTTTCTCGGTGAGGTCGGGGAACGCGTCTTTGGTCGGGCCGGGCTGGATGAACCGCTCCGGGAATGTTGGTGGCCTGATCGCTTGAGAGGATTGGGCGATGTCAACCAAGAGGACGAGGTATCCGGTAGAGGTTCGTGAGCGTGCGGTGCGGTTGGTGTTGGAGCATCGCGGGGAGTATGAGAGCGAATGGGCGGCGATCAATTCGATCGCTGAGAAGTGCGGGATGACTGCGGAGACGCTGCGTAAGTGGGTGCGTCAGGTCGAAGTCGACGGCGGTCGTCGTCCGGGCGTTAGCAGCGAGGAGGCGGCTCGGATCAAGGAGCTTGAGCGGGAGAACAAGGGAGTTGCGCCGCGCTAACGAGATCCTCAAGGCTGCGTCGGCTTTCTTCGCGCGGGAACTCGACCCGCAGCCAAGGAGATGAGCGCGATGATCGACGAGCAGCGAGAGGAGTTCGGGGTCGAGTCGATCTGCCGTACCTTGCAGATCGCCCCGTCGACGTATTACGCCGGCAAGGCAAGGCAGAGCTCTCCCTCGGCGCGTGCAGTTCGCGACGATGAACTCGCTCGACGGATCCGTGAGGTGCATGAGAAGAACCTCGGCGTCTACGGCGTGCGGAAGGTGTGGTGGCAGCTGCAGCGTGAAGACGTCAAGGTTGCTCGCTGCACGGTGGAACGCCTGATGGCCAGAGAGGGTCTGAAAGGTGCTGTGCGAGGCAAGAAGCGACGCACCACCACCAACATTCCCGGAGCGGTTCAGGAAGCCGCCATCGCAGACGATCTCTTTGAGCTTGGTCCCGGCGTGTTCGAGCTCGCGCGCGGTTTCGGGTAGTAGCCGGTTCTCGGTGGGGTTGCCCGGCGCGTGCCCGGCGGGCAGGATGAGCCCGCGGGCACCCTTGCGGGTGTTCGCTGTGACCTCGCAGATCTGAGCGACGTAGCCGAACTCTGTGGGTTTGCCGAGCTTGCCCTTGCGGATTGGCCGCGCGTCGGGGTCGGCGAGCGACACCAGCCGGTCGGTGATCTTCAACCCGCGCGGGCGGCGGTCGATCTGCTCTGTCACTTTCTGGCAGCGCGCGGCGAGCTGCTCGAGTCTCTTGGCCGCTGTGAGCTTGGCCTGGGCGCCGCGGCCACGCGCTGCGCCCCTGGCCTTCTGAGCGAGTCGTTGTGCCTCTCTCACCGACCGTGCGATCAGGCGCCCGGCGTGCTCGTTGAGCTTCATCACCTCCGCTTTGGCTTGGCCGGTGCGACGCGCGAGTGTCTTTGAGATCGCACGGACAGCCCGCCCAACTGAACGCGAACGATTCCTGACCCGCACCGTCTCCTCTTTGATCATCCCGGTCACCTTGCGGCCCTCTCGTGCGAGCACCCGCACGCCTTGCAGGGCGAGCATCGCGTCGGACGGGTAGCGGATGTCCGCCTCCACGACCGTCGAGTCGATCCTCGCTGCCCGCGCACGGAAAACGCGTCTCGCGCTGAGCCTTGGCGATCACCACCATGGTGATCTCTGCCACGACCTCTGCTC
>JBAVUV010001056.1:0-1558 GCA_049696955.1 Candidatus Sulfotelmatobacter sp.
ATTGTCCGCATGATCCACGATGCAGCACGATCTTATGCGGGCCAGCCACCCAATTTTCGTAAATATAAAATTCGGCTGCCTCCGGGCCCGGCACTGCTGGCTTCGCGATGAGTCCAATTTCCGTCACCACTCGCTGTAGCTTTGAGCGCGTGTCGCGACGCATGGGCAATAAGGGCAAACGGTAGTTCTCCTCGATCCTGCCCATCATTGCGAGTACTGCCTTCACCGGAAGGGGACTGGATTCGATAAAGTTCGCCTGCATCAGGGGAAGATATTTGCGATGGATGCTGCGTGCTGCGGCCCAGTCGTTGTTAAGCGCCGCCCGCGTCATAGTTGCCATCTCGTGCGGAACCTCATTTGACGCAACCGATATTACTCCCACTCCGCCCAGCGCGATCACCGGAAGCGTCACCGCGTCATCTCCGGAAAGAACCAAAAATGTTTCTGGGACGGAGTTGATGGCTTCGGCAATCTGCGTCATGTTGCCGCACGCTTCTTTCACGCCGATGATGTTAGGAATCTCGGCGAGCCGCGCCAGGGTTGAGGGTTCGAGATTCGATCCGGTACGTCCAGGGACGTTGTAAAGAATGATTGGCTTGTCGCTGACGGCTTCCGCGATGGCTTTGAAATGCCGGTACTGGCCCTCCTGGGTTGGCTTGTTGTAGTAGGGAGATGCAGTGAGGATGGCATCGACTCCGGGCCGCGTAGCAACTTCTTTTGCCTTTTCTACAGCTTCGTGCGTTGAGTTTGAGGTGGCACCCGCCACGATGGGGACGCGTCCGGCTACTACTTCAATGGTCGTATCAATCACGTGCAGCCACTCGTCATGGTTCAGCGTGGGGGTCTCGCCGGTAGTTCCGCAGGGAACCAGAAAATCTATCCCGGATTCCACCTGCCACGCCACCAGGTTGCGCAGAGCGGTGTCATCGATTGCGCCATCCTGATGAAAAGGAGTGACCAGCGCTGTACCACATCCACGGAGTTGCATGGTATTAAGATAGCGCGAATAGGCTCGTGCGGGGAACAGCGAGCTACTTTACAGCTGTCGCCAAATATCCTTGAAATCGTAGAATCCCTTTTTGCCGGCGATCCACTCTGCCGCCCGCACTGCGCCCTCTGCGAAACCTTCGCGAGACTTGGCGTCGTGACAGAGATAAATTCTGTCGGCGGAGGATTCAAGCACAACCTCGTGCATGCCCACGACTTCGCCTTCGCGAAAGGAAATGATTTCCAGATCTTCACCCTGGCCGCTGGCCTCCCGGATTATGTGTTGGAGTGCCATGGCAGTGCCCGACGGCGCATCTTTCTTATGAACGTGGTGCCGCTCGAAAATCTGTCCGGTATAGTCGTGACGCAAGGCCGCGGCTGAAGCTCGCGCAACCTCAAGAAAGAGATTCACTCCCAGCGAAAAGTTCGCTGCATAAACAAATCCGGTAGTGTACGTCTCAACTAACTTCTTGATCCGATCTTTCTCGGTGTACCAGCCAGTGGTGCCGACTACCATGCTCTTGCCTGCCTCGACACAGGTTTCGATGTGCGAGAGGACGCAGTGTGGAGC
>JBAVUV010001057.1:0-1875 GCA_049696955.1 Candidatus Sulfotelmatobacter sp.
CTCCCGTAAACACCAGCCACCCCAGCGTGTTGGAAAAGGCAAAGCCGCTGGCAATCGCCACACCATCAAAAAATGTGTGAGCGGTTAATGCCCCGGTTACGGAGTAGGCGGTCGACCGATGCAGAAATTCATCGGTGTGCGTCTCTTCGCCCATGTGAAGGTGGGAGACCAGCGTGTGCTCCAGCAGATGAACTCCGCAAAAGCCGCCTAGGATCCAAAACGGCGCGGCGACAAGAGAAATGTGCAGACTCTCCGGGACCATTTCTACCAGCGCAACGGCAATGAGGAATCCTGCGCCGAAGGCGACGAAGCCATGCAGGAAGCGCTCCGCGCGCACACGAAGCAGCAACAGGCCGCCGGCTACATTCGCCAGACCGGCGACGACGCCGAGCAATAGGATGATCCAGAACGGGGTCGAGTCGTGCGCCATCATCAGGCCCTCGCTATCCGCTGTGACGAATATGCATCACGTCACCATCCTGCACAATATAGTCCTTGCCTTCGAGTCGAAGCGTGCCATGCGACCGCGCCACGGCTTCCGAGCCGGCTGCAAGAAGCGTATCACAGTGGATGGTTTCGGCACGGATGAAATGTTTTTCCAGGTCGGAATGGATGGCTCCCGCAGCCGCCTGGGCACGCGAGTTGACCGGGATGGTCCAGGCGCGGCATTCGTCTTCGCCGACGGTAAAGAACGAAATCAATCCCAACAGCTCATAGCTTTTACGAATCAGGCGGCGCAGTCCGCTCTCGCCCAATCCATAGCTCGATAGGAATTCTTCGGCTTCTTCATCAGGCATCTCCGCCAGTTCCGCTTCCACCTTGCCGCAGATGGCCGTCGCTCCGGTGCCCGGACGTTTGGCGATCGTCGCCAGGCTATATTTTTCGACGGCTGCCTCCAGGTCGGTACCGAGGGTGGTGCTTTCAGAGATATTCAGGACATACAACACCGGCTTCTGGCTGAGGAACATGTAGCCGCGAATCAACTTCTTTTCGTCCGCCGTCATTTCCATGGCTCGTAAGGGCTGCTCCGCTTCCAGGTGTGGCTTGGCGCGCAGCAGCAGTGCCTGCTCGGCTTCCAGTTCAGGAGTGCGTCCTTTCTTCAGGTCTTTTTCAAGACGCTCCATACGCTTTTCAATCTGCGTCAGATCGCTCAGCATCAGGTCGAACTCGACATCCTGAATTTCCTTCAGTGGATCGATGGGACCGGCGAGCGGCACAGAGGGATCGTCGAAGACGCGCAGCACGTGGATCAACGCATCCACATTGCGCAGACTGGCGAGCAGGCTTGGCTCTTTCAAGGCTTCCTGGCCAATCGCGCCCACGTCGGCATACTCCACCGTGGCGAAGACAGTTTTCTTCGGCTGATACAACTCGGCCAGCTTCTCCAGTCGATCGTCGGGCACCCGCGCCATGCCCAAGTGAACTTCCTTGGGATTCGAATAGCCGCGGTCTTCCAGTTTTGCTTTGGTCAGAATCTTAAATAGCGAGGTCTTGCCTACCTGTGGCAGGCCGATAATTCCGGTCTTCATGCTTGTCCTGTGAGGGAGATTGTTTGGAGGTTCCTACGAAAGTTTACGCTGTTTCCGACGTCCGATGGCGCGAGCCGATGCGCTAGCTGACGGGTTCCGGTCGCGAGTACAGGACGATCAACCCGATGCCGCACAACAGCACGATGCCTTCGAGCGAGGTGGAAAGATTGTGGAGTCGATTGAAGTCGAGCCGCGCGGGGTTGGTCGAACTCGGGTTGGCCATGGCCGTACCTGCCTGGACGCGAAGCGTTTCCATGCGCGGAATCACAGAAAATTGTGAATACGCCGTCAGCCCAAACATGACGGCGATGAACAGCAACGGCGGTCCGATGGAACGGCGCGTGGC
>JBAVUV010001058.1:0-3330 GCA_049696955.1 Candidatus Sulfotelmatobacter sp.
CCGGTTGGCATCTCAGCATCTTCCAACTTAGCCAGCTCGATTGCCAACCAATTCTCCAGCAGGTTGCGATCTTCCTCGGGAATAAAAGAAAAACGCACACCGGCGCGGCCGGTGCCATTCGCGTTCACAATTTTCCCCGCCGCGTGAATCATGGCGGTGCTACCGGGAAGTGAGAATTGCGTCAACATCTCCCGATTGACCTGAAGCGGTTGGGCACATTGCAGAGCCAGCCCACCCACGCTGAGATCGCTGATTCTGGCATGGATTTCACCGACTTCGGCGACCCTTGCCACTACTGCAATATCGACTGGAACTCTCGCCGCTCTCCTGCGGTTTTGCAGCATGGTTCCGTACGCAGCCCGCATGCATCGCCGCGCCTGCTCGACATCGGTCGGCTTGTAAATCATGAAGTTAGCGCCCACAAGAAGTGCATGGGTTTCCGTATTTCCATTGACCATGGCAACGATAATGGAATTGCTGTTCGGAGATGACTTACGGGTGGCTCTCACGATCCGCGAGGGATCGAACTCGCCATCCCAATCCACAATCACAGCGTCCAGCCGGCGGTGAGTCACTGCGTCCAGAGCCGAATCCAATTCTTTGCAAACTTCGGTTTCGATCGCAAAGCTTTCCAGGATCTGATTCATGACAGACACTACCTGCGTGTCGTTACTGAATAGAAGGCCATCGAGATGAACATATTCTTTCATAAAATCACTCAGAGACTTTGGCACGTTGGTGACCAAAACCCATAAAGCCCTTAATACCTTAGCGATCTATCGTTTGCCCGACGCGAAAATGACCTCCTCCAGCCCTCAATGTGATTTGGTTCTGGAATAGTGTTTCCTGAATAGACGCATCGAAGCAGGAGCGCGATGCGGGGATATCCGTTGCGACAAACCGGGAGGCCTCCGAGCTTAATTGCAGCCTTGTTCGGATTTCGTAACAAAATATCCATTCCCGTGACTCGGCTTGTCGTCCAAGCTGTGCGCGGGCGCTTGTTTGTACCAAGAGCTGTCCGGTTTTCGTAAATGAACAGGTTTTCGAGCCGTGCCGTATTGCAATCGGCATATACTTTCACTTAGCTGGCTCGCGGCATCTTTAACGTTTCACAAACTGGGGGGCTTTGTGCAGACATTATGCGCGGCGTTTAGCAAGTCAATCCTCGCGTGCCCCAACCCTTGAACCATCGGGTGGGAGCTTCCAGTCACGACAAAGAAGAGCAACAAGGTTCTTGCTGCCGTGCGCATCTAATTGATGGTTCGTCAGTCTAACGACTTAAACACATATAAGGTGGGGGAAGCCCTTAGCTCGGGCCGGGGCCAGATGAATAAGCTCAACATGTTCAAACTGTTGGTGATCGAAGATGATCCACGAAACCGGGCGTTGATTTTGGAGACACTTTCTCCGGAGGGTTTAGAGATACTGACCGCAAGCGACCCAGAGGCCGGCTTCGAGCTTTTTCTGCAGGCTCAACCCAGAAACGTAGTGCTCGATCTCAACCTGCCGGATGGGATGCGAATGGATCTGCTGGAGCGTATGGTTCGCACCGATCCGTCGGTAAACGTGATCCTGATTTCGGATCACTACTCGGCAGATTCTGCGGTTGAGGCTATTCAGCGGGGCGCTTGCGATTATCTGACGCGGCCCATTGATTTTCAGAGGCTTCGCATTCGGATAGCGAGCTTCCTGGCGGAAGCTGAGATACGTCAGAGGACGCTGGGTCTCGAGCATGAATTAGTCCAGGCCTGCCAATTCAAAGGGATCGTCAGCCGCAGCCCGCTCATGCTTGAGGTATTCGCGAAGATGCAGCGAGTCGCTCCGCATTTCAGAACCGCGCTCATTACGGGCGCTACCGGAACGGGCAAGGAGTTGGTCGCGAGGGCCCTCCATACCCTTAGTCCGGGCCTGGCGGATCGGTTTGTAGTTTGCAACTGCTCTGCCTTGGTCGAAAATTTGGTAGAGAGCGAATTATTTGGCTACGTGAAAGGCGCTTTTACTGGAGCGGTCCAAGACAAAGCAGGCCTGTTCGAAAGCGCCGACGGTGGCGCGATCTTCCTCGACGAAATCGGAGAGCTTTCGCCAGGAGCCCAGGCAAAATTACTCCGGGTTTTGCAAGACCATAAAGTCAGAAGAGTAGGCGCGAACTCCCCTCGCGAAGTAGATTTGCGGGTCATCGCAGCCACGAATCGCGACCTGCGGGTCATGGTGCGTGAAGGCAAGTTTCGCGAGGATCTTTATTACCGGCTGGCAGTGGTTGAGATTGAGTTACCCGCTCTTGCCAATCGACGGGAAGATCTTCCGCTTCTCCAGCGATACTTTGTGGAGAAATTTGCGGCAGAGTATGACAAGCCCATCGCAGGCATTACCAGGAGAGCGCAGAGCAGAATGGCAAGCTATCCTTGGCCGGGAAACATCCGGGAATTAGAGAGCGTGATCGGGAACGCCTGCATGATGACGGATGGCAAGTTTCTCGACATCGCGGACTTGCCCCTCAGAATCCAGGCCCAATCGAGCGACCAGTCGCCTACTGATGAAGCTCTGTTTTCTCTCGAAGAGATTTCGCGACGCCACGTCATGCGTGTGCTGGAGCGAGTGGGGGGAAACAAAGCACGAGCGGCAGAGATTCTTGGCGTCGGACGCGCAACTATCTATCAGCTTCTTTCACGAATGAAGCTTGAAAGCCAGGGCGAGAGCGCATAGAGCGACCTCTACCCAACATCTTCCCACTGTTTACAGTTCCCCCTAATCCTGCAAATACTGTGGGTTCTTTGATCCATACACGGCTAGAATCTGGAGCACAATCCAGATTTCAGACACTCGCCAGCCGACCATTATCTTAAGTGCTTACCAGGCCATAGCTTCTGGCCAGAAATCGTTGGTAATCAAAATGCTAACCATAAACAATCAGTGGGGTGACGCGTGACGTCCGATATGGCTTTTGAATGTTTGCTGATCTCTCGAGACCCAGGGGTGGTTTGCGTTATGAACAAACTCCTCGATGACCTCTCCATCTCTACGAAGGTATGTTTAAGCACTTCGAAAGCCTTCGATCAACTCGCTGGTCTCAACACCGATTTGGTGATTGTCGACTGGGACGAGGACTCAGCGGAATTACTGACTGGCATCCGGCAGTCCAACGGATGGCGAAAACCGACCGTGGTTGCAGTTTCTCCGAACGATTACACCGTTCGAGGCGCAGACATCGTGCTTCCCAAGCCCATAACCGACAAATCGGGAGCGAGCTCTTTGAAGGCCGCATATTCCAGAATGCTCTCTGACCACCGCCGTCACACAAGATATGCGGTGATGAGCAAAGTTACTGCGACG
>JBAVUV010001059.1:0-4135 GCA_049696955.1 Candidatus Sulfotelmatobacter sp.
CGCAAGCAGCATGCGGCGCCCAAAGAAGATTACGAAGCGCCTGCCAAAGTTGAGCACGCGGCTCCGCCAGTGCAAACCATTTCATCGTATTCCGATCCTTTCGCCGGCCACGCTCCCAAACATGTTCCCGCCAGCGTCCCCGTCGAACCGGAACCTGCGGCTGAAGTGGTTGAAGTAGCGTCGGCACGCACGGCCACTGCTGCCGCGCCCGCCACTGCGACCGATCCTTTGGCTGGGCTCTCGCCCGAGGACGCCGACACCCATCGCAAGGCGCAGCGCTTCGCCCGCCTCCTGGTGGATGAGATCAAGCTCTACAACCAGGCGAAAGTTGCTGAGGGACGCCGCAACAAAGATTTGTATGATCGCCTGAAAGAAGATATCGACAAGAGCCGCGGCACTTTCCAGAAGCGTTACGGCAGCACAGCAGCCGCGAGCGCGGATTATTTTCAGAACGAGTTGGTGCGAAGTCTGGCCGAGGATGATATCTCCATCATGGGGACAAATTTCCGGCGTTAGACTTTGCTTGGATTTCTCTAGCTGTTTGATCGGCGCGAAAAAGTAAAAAGTGGTTCGATTAGTCTCCAAGGTTTGGTGGATTTTCGCAGCTGCTGTTTTCTGCAGCTTCTCTGGCGCTCTGCTGGCCTCAGCCGATGTGCCCCCGTTTTTCGCGTCCAGCTCCTTACAAGACCAGGGAACGGACTCCCCCGGGAAGCCAGCTCAACCAATTCCGAGGGTTGAAAAACGCAGCGCCCCCAAGAAACCTTCAACCCCAAAGGCGCCAGTCGCTAAGAAGCCTGCAGCCAGCGGGGCCAAACGGCATTACGCCAATGCGCGCAGACCGCACACGGTGTCGCCGCGTGTCCGGCGCATGCGCCAGGCCTTCGTGGCATCGGCCAGTCTGCGTCCCATGGCACAACAACTCCTTCAGGAGCGCACTCTGCCCGCTTACGCGGGAGTGCAAGCCTACGCCCGCGTCCACGCCAAAGAAGATGCTGGAGCCTTGGCGTGGCTCGTGCTCGGCTACGCGCACGTACTCGACAAAGATTACGCCAAAGCGATTGACCCGCTGAACCGCGCCAAAATTCACGCCGGAGATCTGCGCGATTACGTTGACTACTATCTCGGAATTTCTTATCTGCAAACTGGCCACACCGCCGAGGCTTTGGCCACGCTGGCGGACTTCGCTAAGACACATCCCGATTCCCTGCTCGTTCGCGACGCAGATGTGAGCTATGCCGATGCGTTACTGCTGGAGGGCCAGGCGACAGAAGCCGTCACGCTATTGGAGAATATTCGACGACCCATACGCTCCGACCTGGAATTTGCTTTGGCCCGTGCCTATGGAGCCACCGGCGAGAACCCAAAAGCGGCCGAGATCTTCATCAATATTTACTACACGATGCCCGCGGCGGCCGAATCTGATGCGGCCTATGCCGAGCTGAGGAAACTGCCGTCCGTGCCTGCTCCCACCATTGCTCAGCTTCGCACTCGCGCCGAATTGTTGGTTATACGCAAGCGCTATGCGGAGGCCGCTGATGAGTATCGCACGCTGGCAAACGAGGCTACCCCTGAAGAACGGCCGCGCATGCAGTTAGCCCTTGCCGATGCTCTCCATCGGAGTGGCAAGAATCGCGATGCCAAGCAAGTATTGGCCTCAGTGAGCAATGTTTCCGGTGAACTCAACGCGCAGCGCCTCTATCTGTTGGGCCAAGTCGCCTGGGCTGCAAATGACAATGATACGTTTTATCGTACCGTTGACGAGTTACGGCAAGCCGACGCAACGAGCCCATGGCTGGAGCAAGCCCTGCTCTCCGCCGCTAACCTGCATCTAGTGCATCACGAGTACGATCAGGCCCTCGATGCCTTTCGCGAAGCCCAAGAGCGCTTTCCTGATGGTCCGCGCGCTTCCTACGTTCACTGGAAAGCGGCGTGGCTCACTCTGCGGCAGGGACGCAACGAAGATGCCAAGAAGGCTTTCGAGGAACAGATCGCGATGTATCCCTCCGGTGCGGAAACCCCGGCGGCTCTCTACTGGCGCGCTCGCCTGGCTGAGGAAGACAATCAATTCGTAATGGCGCGTGCCTTCTACCAAAAGCTTTCCGATCGCTACCGGAATTTTTATTACGCCGAGTTGGCCAGGCAGCGAATGAAGCACCTCCCTGCCACAACCGATACGGCGGCGGTTACGCAGTACGCGATTCTCGACCGTGTGCCGCCCGTCAACAATTCCGAAAAGATAACGGAAACCGATCCCCCCACCGACGAACTCCGGGTGCAAAAAGCGCAGCTTCTCGGTAACGGCGGCCTCGTCGATTTTGCCGTCCGCGAACTCCAGGCCGCTGCAGCAACTGATGGCGGTACCTGGGCCCCGGCGGAAACTGCGCAACTTTACGTCGAAACCGGACACTATGACCGCGCCATCGAGTTCATGAAGCACTCGGCGCCGAATTATTTTGCCCTCGATATTCCGGACCTGCCGCGAAAGTACTGGGAAGCTCTCTTCCCTAAGCCTTACTGGAGCGATCTAAAACGAAGCTCGGACGCCAATGGACTCGACCCTTATCTGGTCGCGTCTCTGATCCGGCAAGAATCCGAATTTAACCCCAATGCGGTCTCACGCGCCAACGCGGTTGGCCTGATGCAATTGCTGCCCAAGACCGGCAAGCTGGTGGCCAAGGAAGTAAAGTTGAGGCGCTATAACGCCAGCCAACTCTACACTCCGGCGGTAAATATGCAGTTAGGCACTCGCTATTTCCGCGGGATGGTCGACAAGTTCGGCTCGTTTGAGTACGCCCTGGCCGCCTACAACGCGGGATCTGACCGCGTGGACGAATGGCTCGCCCAGGGAAAATATCGAGACCCGCAGGAGTTTGTCGAATCAATTCCTTTCACCGAGACCCGCGAATATGTCCAGGCAATCCTTCGCAACGCCAGTGTGTACAAGCAGCTTTATGGCACCCCTTAGAAGCATTCCGAATTGACTCCCTGCTGTTAACCGCTTGATAATCGAGATGCAATCCGATTCGCGCATGGATATCTACGAACAAATCGTGCAACTCCGCCGCGAGGGACGCCGCGGAGCCGTAGCTACCATCGTGAATGTGCGCGGCTCGATTCCTTCTTTCCGCACGGCAAAAATGCTGGTGCGTGACGATGGCTCTATCGTCGGCACGATTGGTGGAGGCTGCGTGGAAGCCGACGTCTGGCAGGCTGCCCGTGAAGTAATGGAATCGGAGAAGCCGCGGACGCTCACATTCGATCTCAATCAGGATCCGAAGTACGATACCGGGTTGGTGTGCGGCGGGACACTCGAGGTTTTCGTCGAACCCGTCCTACCTCCAGCATTACTTTATGTTTTCGGTGCAGGTCACGTGGCAATTAATCTTTGTCAGGTTGCCGCTAACGCAGGTTTTGAACTGATCGTCACCGACGATCGCACCTCCTACGCCACGACAGAGCGCTTTCCGAGCGCTCGCGAAGTACATGCGCTGGAATTCGATGAAGCAATCGAGAAACTCGAGCCCAATGAAACTTCCTATATCGTGATTGTCACTCGCGGGCATCGCGACGACATGCGCATCCTGCGCTGGGCGGTGCAGACCCGTGCCCGCTACGTAGGCATGATCGGCTCCAAGCGCAAGGTAATCGAAATCTTCAAAACGCTGCAGCAGGAAGGACTGCCCGCGCATTTGTTCGATCGCGTGCATGCACCGATTGGCCTGGACATCGGCGCCGTTACTCCCGAGGAGATTGCGGTTGCGATTACCGCCGAGTTGATTGCGACTCGGCGGCATGCCACTGCGCCCCTCCCTCACATGAGGTGGGTTCGCTCGCAAAGCCCTCAACACAATGCTGACGATGAGGCCGCCGCGGCGTTTGATGAGCTCAAGGGCAATTGATGATTTTTGATTGCTGATTGATGATGGATGATTTTAGGCTGATGATTTTTTATTCCGTACCGCTCATCCGTCGTTGAGATCGTCTTAGGTTTTTCACTCAACAATCAGCAATCAAAAATCATCAATTGACGTTCATTCCTGCTATCTTTCCTGCATGACCATCGCCGCCAGCTTCGCCGGTGTAATCCTCGCGGCCGGAAACTCCTCGCGCATGGGCAGGGACAAGGCCTTGCTGC
>JBAVUV010001060.1:0-1775 GCA_049696955.1 Candidatus Sulfotelmatobacter sp.
ACCATCGCCACCGTGGTTAAGCACAGGCAACTCCGGCCGGTCATATCCAAAGGGGGCGGCATTGGCGAACCAGCCCATGTCGAGCGGGCGCAAGCCGCTCTCGAGCGCCGCTGGCGCAATGTATAGAAAGCACGCTCCCGGCCCACCGCGAAGATATTTGTAGCTTCCGCCGATCACAAAGTCGGCTCCCAGCTGGACCACGTCCATGGGGATAACGCCAATAGCATGGTAGGAATCTACGAGCAGCCTCGTTCCGCGCTGATGACAAGCTTTCGCAAGTGTGTCCAGGCCCCTGACGATCTGGCCGGTCATGAACATGACTTGGGATATCACCACCAGGTCTGCTCCATCGTTCACCGCATCCAGCACCGGTTCTATGGCGAAGTCGCCCTCCGCATCCGGCTCAACCCACCCGAGCTCTATGCGTTCGAGCGCGGCATACTGCTTCAATATCACGTCGATCGAGTCGAATTCTCCTCGCGTGCTGATCACTCGCGGCTTTCCCGGCAGTGCGTTCAGCACCGTCCGCAGACCTTGTCCCGCTGAAGTCTTGGGAACCACGCAGTCGGCACGGGCAGCGCCGATGAGCGTTGCCATACGAGTGCGAAAAGCCTGCCGCTCCTCAAGCCACGCATCCCATGCATCTCCAAGCTTGCTGTACCAGGCGGCAGTTGCTTCGGCGACGTCATCGGCCATCGCGTCCAGTGGCCGGCCCAGGGAGTGATTCGCTAGATAGAGTGTGTCGTTCGACAAGACCCGGGAAAAGAGCGGAGCAATATGTTGCTGGATGGGGTCCTGCTCTAACCAACCGCCGCCCACTTTCGACAGAGCCTGCTGAAGCTTGGCATTCATCGCTGCAATAACCCTGTTCGCGCTGCGAGTAACTCAGGGAAGAAGGTTAGTTCGAGAGCTTGCTTCAGAAAGCCCACCCCGGAGGAGCCCCCGGTTCCAGGCCGAAAACCGATGATTCTTTCTACTGTCTTCATGTGCCGAAAACGCCAAAGTTGAAAATATTCTTCGACGTCCACCAACTTCTCACACATCTCGTAGGTATCCCAATGTTTGCGAGGATGTTCATAAATCTCTCGAATGGCCTGCACCACTGCTTCGTTCTTACGGTAAGGCTCGCTCCAGTCGCGTTCCGTGCACTCCTGGGGAATGGAAAACCCTCGCCTCGCCAGGTGCCGCAGAAACTCGTCATACAGGCTGGGAGCCTCAAGGGCGGCCTTCAGTGTGTCGTGTATGACTGGGTCATGCTCGAAGACGCTTATCGCATCGCGGTTCTTGTTGCCGAGCAGGAATTCGAGCTTGCGGTATTGGAAAGACTGAAAACCGGAAGCATTGCCAAGCACGCCGCGGAATTCCAGATATTCCGACGGTGTGAGCGTTTCCAGAACCCCCCACTGCTCGAACAGCTGCATCTGAATGAGCTTTGCCCGGGACAGAATCTTGAAGCACGGATCGAGCTCGTCGTGCTGCACGAAGCGGATGGCGGCGGTCAGCTCATGGATCAGCTGCTTGAGCCACAGTTCGGCAACTTGATGCTGGATGATGAAGAGCATCTCATCGTGATGCGGGGGCGAAGACAAGGGACGCTGTTGAGCCTGCAATTCCGGCAGGCACAGATATCCGGAGTAGTTCATCCGGCCTGCGAAATCCGTCACGATCCCCGGTTCGAGCGGTCTTTGGTTGTTCTGCATAAGGGTCCACTGTACGACTGCCCAGTCAACCGGGCAACAGTGCACCATCGCATTCACAACCGTGAGGCTAACGAT
>JBAVUV010001061.1:0-3737 GCA_049696955.1 Candidatus Sulfotelmatobacter sp.
GTTCGATTCACGCCGCCGACGCGCTGGCCGGCATCATCGACCTGGGCGACGCTCCCACCTGCAGCTTCTGCGGCAGCATCATGACGCGGAATGGTTCGTGCTATCGCTGCGGGAGCTGCGGGAGCACGAGCGGGTGTAGCTAGGTTTAAGTTGCCATTGTTAGGCGTTCTCATTTTTAAGTGTTGTCATTCCGACCGAGCGCGTTCTTTGCGCGACCGAGGAATCTGTTGTTGAGTTTCGTATCAGGGCATGGCTTCAGCCATGCCAAGGACCGAACCAATCTCGACGGCTTTAGCCGCTGAGGTCGAACTTAAAATTTAATGCAAACGTACTGTGAGGGGGACACGGCGCGCCGTGTCCCGTCATTTTTGGAGCATGCCAGACAACGTCAAAATCGCGTTTTGGACGAACCTGCTTCGCGCCCTTGAAACCGAGCCGCGCAAGGCGGACTTCGTGCGGGGCGTCTCCGGGCTTGAGCACCCTATTATCGCCGCGGGGGTTGATGACGCTCGGCGTCGGCTGTTGCTCGTCTCTGGTGAGCACGATGCGCGATCGGCGGCAATAGCCCAGCTGGATATCCAGCGGGCAATCGAGGCAGTCCAGGTTGTTGTTCTTCGACCAATTGCGATCAACCTCGCCCCAATCGCAGAGCAGTTCGTAAATTTCCTCGGCGGACCAACCGTTGCGCCAGCCCAGTGGCAGGAACGACTGAAGGCACTTCCTGACTCGGGTCAGTTACAGGAGGCGATGGCGCAGAACTTCTCTCGTTGGGCGGGAGGCTTGGACGTCGCGGCTTTGAATTGGGTGGCCCAGATAATGCAGGTCGTCCAGCAGCTCTCGATGATCGAAATAGAGACCTCTGATACAGCTGGCGGCAGCGCCGCAGGAACTCTTCGATTTGAAAGGCTGATCAAGCTCGATCCTGCCGAACTCGACCGACACTTGGGCGTCTGTCCGATCCCTTTGTACGAACTAGCCCCTTCGGAAGCAGAGGTCATACAGAGCGGCGTGAATCTCGATGCCATTCGTGAGGTTCTTCGCAAGCAGCAAATCCTCCAGTTCTTTTTTCCCTCCGCCGACCATTTGGCTTTGGGTCTGGTGGATCGGGGGCTGCAGAATGCGAGTTCGGTCCTCAACGAGTTGTCGAAGGCGCCCAGCATTGGGCACCCTTTTGGCCCCCCAGAGCTTACTCCGACAGAACTGCCCATCGGTGAGACGATCGATGCACTGCAGGAGAAGGGCTATCTGGTGGATGGGGAGATTGGAATTGAGATGACGGGGAGTGCCAAATCCATCCGGGCGAACATTCGCTTCAAACCCCGCGAAGGGATAGTCTCGAAGATCGCGAACAATGTTTCGGTCAAGCTGGATCTCAAGGACTTGTTTGGCCTCCTTGGAAAATAGATTGGCCGCGTTTTCTAACTGGCTACTTTCGCACGCGACTGAGTGACGTTCGTATCCTTGACAGCCTGCTTGGACAGGGATAAAGAGATGAAGAGGGCTCATATGCACGAACAAATATTCCTACAGACGACGATCGCAGTAGTCTGGGATTTCGACACGACACTAATCCCAGGCTACATGCAGACACCACTATTTAAGCATTTCAATGTTGACGAGAAGGTCTTCTGGGCCGAAGTCAACAGTCTGCCTGATGTGTACAGGAGCAACGGTGCAACGCTCGTCTCAAAGGATACGGTTTACCTTAACCACATCCTGTCCTACGTGCGGGCCAAAGTCTTCCCAGGATTGAACAACGCAAAGTTGAAGGAACTGGGAGGCGCGATCCAGTTTTACGATGGTCTCCCGGAGTTCTTCAATCTCGTTCGCGAAAGCGTCGCGTCAAATACCACCTTTCGGAAGCATGAGGTCGGCGTGGAACACTACATCGTGAGTACAGGCTTGAGGCCGATGATCGAAGGCAGCGCAATCCATCGGTTTGTCGACGGAATTTGGGCGTCCGAGTTCGTGGAAGGGAGTCCCGGGCCCGGCTATTTGAAAAACCCGCAGGCAAACCTTTTCGAGGGGCCCCGTGTCATTTCGGACATCGCGTATGCCTTGGATCACACTTCGAAAACGAGGGCGATCTTCGAGATTAACAAGGGCACAAACAAAATTCGGGAGATAGAGGTGAACTCCGATATCGCTCTCGAAAGACGGAGGATTCCGTTCCAGAACATGATCTATGTAGCGGACGGGCCCAGCGATATACCGTGCTTTTCAACGATTAATCATTTCGGAGGGAAGACGTTTGCTGTCTATAGACCCAAGTCTGAGGCTGAGTTTGAAAAGGCCTATCAATTGCAAAAGCAGCACAGGGTACAAGCGTTCGGAGAAGCGGACTATCGACCGGGATCACAGGCCTCAATGTGGATTCAGCGCGCCGTGAGGGATATCGCCGAGCGCATTGTGCGGGACCGCACCCGTGCGCTTAGCGACGATCTTGGCCAGCCCCCCGGCCACGTCATTGAGCGTCCCGCGGCAGCCCAGCCGTCAACAGCAAGGCCGACCGATGAGGCCGGCCCGCCAAAGAAACTGCCTGCTGCGGCAGACGAAGGTGCAAGCGCTAGCCGCGTCATATCCGAGCGATGAGCCCATCAGATTGTTGACCAGCCGGGTGCCCCATGTCTCGCGTCTTTTGCGAGACGTGGGATTCCACGGACCCATCTCTCTGGGGCGCATCCGCTAACATCAGCTTCCTCACCGGGCCTTCGGCCCGGTTCGGAATGACAGGAATTTATCGGGGCTGGCGGCACGACTGAAGTCGTGCCCTGATACAAAGCTTGGCTACGCACGATTTCTTGTCAAGGGGGTGACACGATATATATCTGGGTATCGTGATGAAGGCAAAGGCGAAATATTGTTGGCTATTGTGTCACATTTTGACTATGCAATATGTTATAATAAAGGTACAGAGTTAATAATTTAATTTCCGGTATGGAATTTTCAGTCGCGGCCTTTTCGGGGCCGCGATTTTTATTTGCACGAAGAGGCGAAATCGAATGCGTAGAAAGCCGGATCGACTTGCAGGTGGGAAGCTGAAAGATTCAAAAGAACGCGGAGAATGGGCAGAACTTTACTTCATGATGCTGGCTGCGGGACTAGGAATGAAAGTCTCAAAGCCTTTTGGTGACACAGGCAAATACGACGTCGGGGTAGAAAATCAAAAAAGAGTGCTGCGAGTGCAAGTGAAATCGACGACGTACGCGGAGCGTAAGAACGAATACAGTTTCCATTTGATGGGCATACACCCGGAGCGGCAGAAGTATCCGCCCGGGTCGGTGGATTATTTTGCGATCCTGCTCATCCCTATCGACACTTGGTACATCGTTCCGTTCGCGCTAATCATTGCAACAACTCGCAGTCTTCACTTTAGTCCGAAGAGCAACCGGCAGAAATATGGCGAGTATTGGGAGGCGTGGAATTTGCTGAAAGAAACTGGGCTGACGATTCAGGCTTGTATCGATGAAGACTGGGCGGAGGTGGACGCGAGGACAGCAGATTCCTCGCTCCACTCGGAATGACAATCTCTTTTTCGAATCACGAGAGCGTCGCGAACGACACCGCGATGGCTACTCGCCGCTAGAACGAATCGTCGGTGGAATCCCATGTCTCGCAAAAGAAGCGAGACATGGGGCACCCGCACCCGCGCGCCGTTTTTTTGTTACGGAAACTGAGAGGATGGGTGGGGAGATCAAGGGGTGCAGGGAGCGGGGGGAGTGGGCGGAGCTTTATTT
>JBAVUV010001062.1:0-3731 GCA_049696955.1 Candidatus Sulfotelmatobacter sp.
CTTCTTAGCTCTATCAGTAAATGCTAAAGAGGTTAGCAAGGCCAACAGTGAGCAGAGCAAGTCCAACAGTACCCAAAGTGCCCCAGAGAAACCTTCTACGCGGATCGAAATTAATGTCGGCAGTTCATCTGATACACCAACCGCCAAGCCCCAAGAACAACACCCCGCAGCCGAAGCGAAACCAACGCCAATTACGCACGGAGAATGGCTCATTGCTGGCATCACTGCGGTTTATGCGTTTATTTCCTATTTCACCTTTCGAGCAATCGAGAGACAAGCAGAGATCGCGCAGGATAATACCGATGCACTCATTGCTGGCCAACGGGCATGGGTCATGGTTGAAATTGAACTTAACCCTGCTGGCGTAGTGGAAACCTCGGTGCGCGGTGAGGCTCATACTCACGGCATCCAAATCAGGATGCACTATCGAAATGATGGCCAGACTCCTTGTTGGATAACGGAACGTCGCGCTAGCCTCATTCTTATTACCGATAACATCATTCCAGAGCGCCCCGACCTGAGCAAAGCCGAAATTATCGCTCGCGGCACGATTCCTTTGGCTGTCGGGAAGGCTCACGGATATGGGCACTTTGATACACCATTGCATTGTCCCGCTGATTACTCTCCGGACCGAATACACCTGATCTATGGCGTAGTGCGCTACCGCACTGCGTTTAAGGGAAGGGGGGAAACGATCTTCGGCTATCGCGTAATGCGCGGATGGGATAGGTTGGAACGCCTTGAATTGTCCGAATGGAACAACAACACCTAGCCGCCTTGTCACGGCAGGATTAGATAGTTGACGCATAGTGTGCTTGGCATGAAAAGAAGAGAGAGAAACAAGGTGAAAGCCGAGTCCGATAAACGCCATCCCGACCCAAATCACCAGGAAGCAGACAATTACCAGCGCCACATATCCGGCAGCATTCATGTTCGAGGAGAGATTGAAGCTAAGCGACCACCAGACCTTGCAAAGGAGCACAATACCGAGCGTCAAGAGGACGCTACCCACGCCCGCAAGACATTTGTCGTGGAAATCATTACGCTCATAGTGGTCGCTATCTACGCTGGATTGACCGCTTGGCAGGGATGTTCTACCCAAAAGGCTGCTAATGCCACCACCAGAGCAGCCGACACCGCCGAACAGAATTTCGCTTTTACTCAAAGCGAATTCCGCATGGAGCAACGTCCCTATCTGTCCCCCGTTCCGCGTCCAGCTTTCGCGAAGCCAGCCAGCAACGGGATAGATATTGGAAGGCCGTTCGCGGTCCTCATGGAAAAGGGTGGCGACACGCTCTCGATAGCGGTCGATCTCCGTAACATCGGTAAGTCGCCTGCCAATAATTCCGTACTGACCCGCATGGAGTATATTTTCGGCGAACGCGATAAAGCGAGACAGGAGGCTAAACGATACCAACCCTCTTACGAATCCGTCCCTAATGTAGTCGCGCCGGGAGAATTCATCACTCCCAGTACACCAAAACTGCCCATGACAAAACAGCAAGCCGCTTGGTTCTTGAATGGAGAATGGGAACTGTACATCGTTGGAGCTGTCAGATACACGGATATATTCGCCCCGCCGATTGATCCTTATGTGACCACTTATTGTTTCAAGGTGAGAGCTTCCGGCATGTCTTATGCAAACTGCGACTGGAGTCCCCCCGACTTTACCAGTTCCATAAAGTAGGATTGCCAGCCCTGTCACGGCAAAACAGAGCGGCACGATTACGTGCGCCAAGTATGTAATAGCCTTCGATCTCTACAACTACTAACAGGCGTAGCTATTTTTCTGGTCTCGCTTGTTCTGCTTACGATTCTGCAAATGCTTCTTGCGGGGAACAAGGCGACCGGATTGGGATACATTAGAAATCTCTATCCGATGTTCCTTACAGTCGGGGTTCTGTGGGTCGCACTCGCTGTGGTGGTGCGCCTGTAGCATAAGCTTTTAGCTTGGGGTCTTCAGCCAGCAGCTATTTCCCCTTGACATTCGCCTTATATTCGCCAACAATACCGCCATGGCGATCACACGCAGGCAGCGCGAAGTGTATGACTTCATCTCCCGCTTCGTGGCGGAGAATGGATACTCTCCGTCGTTCGATGAGATTGGTACCGGCCTCAAGTTAAGTTCGCTGGCCACCGTGCACAAGCACATCACCAATCTCGAGAAAAAAGGATTGCTCACCCGCGACTACAATCGCAGCCGCTCCATCGACCTGCTTCCGCCCAAAGGCCGCCTCAAGCAGGCCATGAGCGTGAATACAGGGTTAGTGCTGCCGCTGCTCGGCCGCATCGCCGCCGGCCAGCCGATCGAGGCGATGCAAACCGCTGAGACGATTTCGCTCGCCGATTTCGTCCGCTCGAAAGAAGTTTTCGTTCTCGAAGTGCGCGGCGATTCCATGCAGGATGAAGCCATCCTCGACGGCGATTATGTTCTGGTCGAGAAGCTGAAGACCGCGCACAACGGCGATATCGTAGTCGCTCTGGTCGATTCGAGCGATGCTACGCTGAAGCGTTTTTATCGCGAAGGCGATACCATCCGCCTGCAGCCGTCCAACGCAACCATGAAGCCGATCATAGTGCCCGCGGCGTCGGTAGAGGTGCAAGGGCGGGTAATTGGAGTGTTGAGGAAATACTAATGAAGCTTCTGGCTTCGGGCTTCTAGCTTGAGGCAGTTGAAACTATGCAAGATGGATTTCGAATCCGGGTTCGATGGATTGCGTTGGAATCTGCCTGTGTCCTGGCCTCGCTGTGCTGGGGTGGTACACAGAATCAACCTGCAATGGGTTCACCCGCGAAGGAGAAAGTTGTGACGAGTCATGCCAGTGGAACGTTTGATGTGAAGATCGTGCCGCAAGCCGGTGAGGACGCGTCCGATGGAAGCATCAAAAGAATGTCGATCGATAAACAATTTCATGGGGACTTGGAGGGAACCAGCAAGGGACAGATGCTCGCCATGGGGGGAGTGAAAGGCTCGGGCGGTTACGTTGCCATGGAGTTAGTAACGGGAACGTTGAAAGGCCGCCACGGCAGCTTCGTCCTGCAGCACAGCGGCACAATGAAGCCGGGCGCGTTGCAACTGAGCGTCACGGTTGTCCCGGCGTCCGGTACTGGGCAACTGGAGGACCTAGCGGGAACGATGGATATCAAGATCGACGCGGGAAAACACTCGTATGACTTCGAGTACACGCTGCCGGAAACGCAGTGAAAAGCCTTGGTAAAAGCAAAACGCACGCGATTCGTGGAAAATCATCGTGCGTTTGAGCTCTAAACCAGTTAGAAGCTGCTTTACCCAACGTGCTTGTCAATCGCCTGCGCGATCGCATCCTTGGGACGGTATCCGACAAGCTGCTCGACAACTTGTCCGCCCTTGAACACCAACAGCGTTGGGATGCCGGTAACTTTGTAGCGCATGGGAGTCGAGCTGTTCGCGTCGACATCCATCTTGCCCACTTTGAGTTTGCCTTGATAGTCCTTGGCAAGCTCCTCCACCACCGGAGCCAGAGCGCGGCAGGGGCCGCACCAGGTTGCCCAAAAATCCACCAGCACCGGCGTCTCTGATTTCAAAACATCCTGGTCGAAGTTTGCATCGGTGACTTCGACGATTCCATTTCCTGCCATTTAAGTTTCTCCTCGTTGTAACGTCGCACTGTCGGCAGGACGCTCCCCATTTCTTGGAAACAACGAGCTGTCTTAACCGGGCCCGGCGATCGATATCAAAATAAGTGCTTGCC
>JBAVUV010001063.1:0-3117 GCA_049696955.1 Candidatus Sulfotelmatobacter sp.
CGCTCTGCCAGCACTCCGATTGTGCTCTTCGCGCACATTCCGCTATGGACCATCTATCCAGACTGGGGATGGGGAACCGACGACAGCGAACAAGCTTTGACTTATGTGAAGCGTTTCGGATCCGTGACGGTGTTGAACGGCCATATTCACCAGATCATGCAGAAAGTAGAGGGTAAAGTTTCGTTCCACACGGCCATGTCCACAGCCTTCCCCCAACCGGCGCCAGGAACAGCCGCGTCGGCCGGTCCGATGAAGGTTCCAGCCGAGCAGCTGCAACAGGTGCTGGGTATTACCGATGTGAACTACGTGGTCAGCGGTCGCAGCCTTGCAGTTATCGATTCTCCTCTCGGTAATTCAAATTCTTAGGCTTGAACAACCGGGCACGGATGGCTGATTTAACTCTTGGATAGACCGCTAAGGATCAGGGTCAAAAAAGGGCTCGAGCAAGACATCAAACGCAGAAAGGAAGTAGAACAATGTTGGCGAAAAACGCATGGGTTGCAGGCTTCGTATCGGCGGTAATCATCGCGGTGGTACTGCTGTTGTCGGGATCACCAATTGCGACAGCGGCTGACCCGCCTTCTGTAACAAACGCGCAAGTGAAGATTGATAATTTCAGCTTTGGCCCGCAGACGATCACAGTACCCGTCGGAGCTACGGTGACTTGGACAAACCATGACGATATTCCTCATACCTCGGTCAGCACCGATGGCGTGTTCAAGTCCAAGGTGATGGATACCGATGAAAAGTTTTCCTACACGTTTGCCAAGGCGGGAACTTATCCGTACTACTGCAGCATCCACCCGAAGATGACAGGACAAGTCGTGGTGAAATAAATTCGCTTGTTTCAAACCTGCTCTGTCACAACTTATATTCGAGCAGTTCCTGCTCGACCACGTTTCAATTCCGACAACGGAGCGATACCTCGGGCACAACGGCCACAGCCAAGTTTTGTGGCTGACCGTCTTCGAGCTAAAGCAGAAGATCGGGTTGACATTCCTCCCGGTAGTTTGATATTCATTATTATTCAATAATCATGCGCCTCACCCATGGACAGTTCCGTGAGCTGGCCGCTAAGCACGGCTTGGCGGTCACGCACCAGCGCCAGGTGGTTTATGAAGCTGTTATCGCTTCTCACGGGCACTATTCTCCAGAGGACATTTACGCTGCGGTGCGGCGCCGCGTTCCATCCATTTCTCTGGCTACGGTCTACAACAATCTTCGACTTTTCATCGAATGTGGGTTGCTGCGGGAGGTCAGTCCTCATGCGAACACCTTGCGCGTGGATGGCAATCTCGAACCTCATCACCACCTGGTCTGCTCGCGCTGCAAATCAGTGCAGGATATCGAAGGAGAGTTCATCGATTTCAACCGGCTATCCCGGCAAATGCCGGATGGCTTTGATCTGACGCAGCCGTTGGTCGAGGTCTTTGGCCACTGCCGGCGCTGCCGTGCAAAAACCTAGGCAAGACATTCAATACCCAATGATGTCCTGTCTCACATTTCCGATACCTGGGTAGTTTCCCAGTTGAAGCATTTCGTTGCAGAAAGGAGAGCTCGGTGGACACAAAGGAGAAAATGAGCTCAATTGGCCGGCCGGTTCCGGAGTTGCCGGTCGCTGATGTCGAACGCGCGCAACAGCATTACAGAGATGCACTCGGCTTTGAGATCGGATGGCTTTACCCGGACAAGAAGATTGGGGCGGTTTCGCGCGGTAATGTGGCGATATTCTTTCGGAAGAGGAAGCCACCGTTCGAACCTGCCGTTCACTGGGTGTTCGCCGAAGATATCGATGCGTCGTACCGGGAACTGAAGTCGTTAGGCGCGAACATCGTTGATCCTCTGGAAAAAAAGCCTTGGGGACTACAGCAATTCACCGTAGCGGACCTGGACGGCAACCTCTTCTATTTCCACCATGACTGACCAGGCGCGGGATAACGAATTACGACACTCCGATAGCCGAAGTTCGATAGGGATCGGCGCTTGCGCGAATGGAAGGTCAGCATGGGTTGGTAGTCCGTCACATTTTGCCGGACGGCTTTGATATGGCAGCCTTTGATCGGGGTCTTTGGCCTCTGTCGCCGCTGCAATACCAAAAAGCAGTTTTTAATTCAATTTCTAGTCAATATTTAGAAGGGAAGAACACATTATGGAAAATACACTTGCGACTTCATCGGGGAGCGTTTCCCCTGAAACTAAGGATAAGCACACCACACCCGAAGGAAAGTGCCCGGTAGCGCACGGCGCTCACAGATCGCACACGAATACTGATTGGTGGCCGAATCAGGTGAACGTGAACATCCTGCACCAACATTCGCCAAAGTCAGATCCGATGGGGAAGGAGTTCGATTACGCGGAAGAGTTCAAGACGCTCGATCTGAATGCCGTGATCAATGACCTGCATGCCTTGATGACGGATTCGCAGCCCTGGTGGCCGGCCGACTTTGGCCACTACGGGCCACTCTTTATTCGTATGGCGTGGCACAGCGCGGGAACGTACCGCATCGGCGATGGACGCGGCGGGGCTGGAGCCGGGCAGCAGCGCTTCGCTCCGCTCAATAGCTGGCCGGACAATGTGAACCTGGACAAGGCGCGCAGGCTGCTGTGGCCGATCAAACAAAAGTATGGTCGGAAAATTTCCTGGGCCGACCTCATGATCCTCGCAGGCAACGTCGCACTCGAATCGATGGGCTTCAAGACATTCGGTTTTGCCGGTGGGCGCGCGGACGTATGGGAGCCCGAAGAGTTGAACTGGGGACCTGAGGGCACGTGGCTCGCGGACGAGCGCTATTCCGGGGATCGCGATTTGGAGAATCCGCTCGGTGCGGTGCAAATGGGCTTGATCTATGTAAATCCGGAAGGGCCGAATGGAAAGCCGGATGCGATTGGCGCGGCACGCGACATTCGCGAGACGTTCGGCCGCATGGCGATGAATGACGAAGAAACCGTTGCCCTCATTGCCGGCGGTCACACCTTCGGCAAAACCCACGGCGCTGGCGTTCCCGCCGATTATGTGGGCAATGAACCGGAAGGTGCCAACATCGAGGATCAGGGCTTCGGATGGAAGAACAAACTTGGCAAAGGTCATGGCGGTGACACGATCGGCAGCGGCCTGGA
>JBAVUV010001064.1:0-5054 GCA_049696955.1 Candidatus Sulfotelmatobacter sp.
TTGCACCTCGGAATGTTGAAACCGCGCAGGGGCGAACAGACGAGTACAACCATTTTACCTCAAGGCGGCCGGCAAACAAGAGGCGGTATTTCTCACCATAGGCAACGCCCGGAACCCGCATCGCACTTGTAAATCAGCCCGTCAGCGTGCTAACGTGCGCCGTTCTTGTGTTTCTAACAGGTTGCGCAATATGTTGCCTTCATCCCACAAGTTGCGAGGATTTCGCCGATGAGCAGTCCGGTTCCCACCGCCCCCGAAACGGGCACCAGGAAACACGTCCCCTTCGTTCCCGAGCACATGCAGATGAAGGAGTTTACTCTGCGAGCCGTGCTGCTGGGACTCTTGATGACTGTGGTTCTGGGAGCGGCCAACGCATATCTTGGCCTGCGCGCTGGTATCACCATCGCAGCAACCTATCCCGCCGCAGTGATTGCGATGGCGGCCATGCGGGCCTGGAAGGGATCGCTCCTGGAGGAGAACATTGCTCGTACCGCGGGATCGATCGGCGAGTCGGTTGCCGCCGGGGCAATCTTCACTCTACCCGCGTTTCTTCTGGCCAAAGCGTGGCCATCGTTTCGCTTCGCCGACGCGTATTGGAAATCCACCGCGTTAATCATGGTGGGCAGCATTCTCGGCGTTCTTTTCATTTCTCTGGTGCGCCGCGCCATGGTGGAGGATCCTGAACTTCCCTTCCCGGAATCTCTTGCCGCATCTGAGATTCACAAGGCCGGCCAGCGCGGCGCTCAAGCCGCGAAATATCTCTTCTGGAATATCGGCGTGGGTGGCGTGGTCTACATTCTGGGCAAGTTCGGTTTGTTTTCAGCCGATACCGATCTGCACGTTGGCGTGGGCAGCCTTGGACATAGTCAGGTGCGCCTCGGCTCCACGGGCAGCACTCACATCCTGCCCACTGGAGGAACGACGGTATTCGCCGCGCCCAGCGTGAGTCCCGCTTACCTCGGCGTGGGTTACATCATCGGTGTGAGGCTGGCGTCGATCCAGTTTGCGGGCAGCGTTCTCGCCTGGGGATTGCTCGTCCCCTTGATGGTTTTTTTTCTCGGCCCGCAACTTAAGGCTTATATTCCAGCTGATACTCCCGACAATTGGGCGACCATGGCAGACGCAGTCTGGAGATACATCGTCCGCCCCATCGCCGTCGGCGGAATGCTGGTGGGTGCGGCATACACTCTGTTCAAAATGCGCGCCGGCCTGACTGCGGGCATTGGCAAAGCTATTGCAGATCTTCGGCAAACGGCCGAGGAGCAAGCCAAGTTGGCACGCACAGAACGCTACATGAGTTCGAAAACGGTTTTTAGTCTAATCGCAGTGATGTTCGTGCTGATGTGTCTGCTTTACATTAGAATTTCGCACCTCTTCTGGCCGGCGATTCTGGCCGCGGTCGTAATGATTCTCGTGGGATTTTTCTTTGCCACTGTATCGGGCAACCTGGTGGGAATCATTGGCTCCTCCAACAATCCCATCTCAGGTTTGACGTTATCGACCCTTTTGATCGCAGCGCTTCTTATGGTGGCCTTGGGAGTCTCCGGGACTTCAGGAGTAGCCGCCGTTCTTGGAGTGGCGACGGTGGTTTGCGTTTCTTCGGCCGTGGCCGGCGAACTCCTGCAGGATTTTAAGGTTGGTTACATCTTGGGCGGCACACCGCAGAAAATTCAGGCCGCTGAATTAATCGCAGTCGTCGTAGCAAGCCTGGTCATGTATTTCCCTCTGATGCTTCTGCACGAGGGCAACATCCGAGCCGGCGGTGTGGGATTCGGCGGCGCAGAGCTGCCTGCGCCGCAAGCTGGTTTGATGGCCACGCTGGCAATGGGAATTGTCGGCCATGACATGGCATGGCCCCTGGTCGTGGTGGGAATTCTGTTCGGCATCGCCATGATTATGATGCAGGTAAAGAGTCCGATGCTGGTAGCAGTCGGGATGTATCTTCCCTTTGGAACGACGTTCGCAATCTTTGTCGGCGGAGTGATTCGTTCGATCGGTGATTGGGTGGCAGACCGGCGTGGATTTAACAGCGCACAAAAGGCCCGCGTGGAAAATGCCGGAGTGCTTGTAGCCTCGGGATTGATCGCCGGAGAAGCCCTGCTGGGGCTGGTTTGGGCCGGATTGCAATTTGTCCCCCAGTGGGGCGCACCGAATCATCCGCCGCAAATCTTCAGCAACCCGTCGTATCTGGTGGGCGGGATGATTGTGCTCGCGGGCCTGGCAGCACTCATGATTTTTGCGCCCGTATCCGCCGCTGGCGATCCGAACGAGCCGGCGCCCCCAACCGCGATGATGTAGCTCGTATTCCGCATCTTCCTTCGTGTAACTTGGTGTCCTTCGTGGTTTAGTGTCTTTGTATGTCGATAACGGAAAATATTGCCGCAGTAAGTGAACGCATCGAAAAGGCCGCCCGGCGCGCCGGGCGCCGGAGCAAAGATATCGCCCTGATGGCGGTCACCAAAACTCAACCGCCAGAAAAAATCCGCGAGGCTTACGATGCGGGCCTGCGGCTGTTCGGCGAAAATCGTGTGCAGGAATTTTCCGGCAAAGCCCCTGCGCTCGCCGATCTGCACGGTGCCGCCTGGCACATGATCGGCCATTTGCAAACGAACAAGGCTGCGAGAACAGTGGAGCTGTTTCATGCCGTCGATTCGGTCGACTCGCTGAAGCTAGCCGAAAAACTGGATGCATCCGCCCGCAAGCTTGGCAAAAAACTCGATGTGCTCATCGAAGTCAACGTTGGCGGCGAAGCCGCGAAGAGCGGCATAGCCTCTGATTCACCGGACCTTGAAGCGCTGCTGCTAGGCGCGCCTCGGCTCGATGCGCTGACGTTCCGCGGCCTGATGACCGTGCCTCCATTTACCGACGATCCGCAAAACGCGCGTCCGTACTTTCGCAAACTGCGCCAGTTGCGCGATACGATTGAGGCCCGCCGGTTGCCGGCCATCGACATGGCCCACCTCTCCATGGGAATGTCTCACGATTTCGAAGTGGCGATTGAAGAAGGATCGACGTGCGTCCGCGTGGGCACCGCGATCTTTGGGGAGCGAGCAAAACCTTAAACACCGGCACCGAGGAACGCAGAGACCATGAAGCTTCTTGACCGGCTTTGTGCCGGGACCCTTTTCACTCTTTCTGTAGTGGATTGTCTGCTCGTGCCCAGAACTTACACCGGCAGGATTTGGATCTTGGGGACGGCCCTGGCCTTGCTCTTCACCGCGATGTTGGACTTGCTCCGCATTCGCAACAGATACCCGGTACGAGGACTGAAAATGTCCTGCATTGCCGCCAACATTCTGATGCTCACATTCGTTCTTGCGCTGGTGCTGAGTATCGGCAAGGCGCGCACTCTGCACAATCCACAAATATTAATCATAGCGACCTTAATCAGCATTGAAACGATGTTTTCGCTGGGGAAGAACACTTGATTCCAATTCAAGAGTCGAACGGCAGTGTGACCTTCGCCATTAAAGTTCATCCTCGCGCAAAGAAGAATGCCGTCATCGGCCAACTTGGAAACGCTTTGAAGGTTTCTCTAACCTCGCCTCCAGTCGATGGCCGCGCCAACCAAGTGTGCATTGAATTCTTCGCGAAACTTTTGATGCTGCCCCGAACTTCCTTTACCATTGCCTCCGGCCAGAACAGCCGCGCAAAAGTAATTCGCGTGGCCGGACTTTCGGCTGAAGAAGTACGCAAACGGTCAGGGTAGCGCCGCCGTCTCGGCTGCTTTCGCGCGTCCTACCATCAATGAATCGAGTCGTCAGGAGCTACTCTTGAGCTTTTCCGAACGCCTGCAGGAAATTCGCACCGGATTCGAACCTCCCTTTTGGGTCGCCAACATCAGTGAGCTTTTTGAGCGCCTTTCTTATTACGCTGTTTTTGCGGTGCTGGCGCGTTACCTGCACGAGGGGCTGCACTTTGATGTTGAGCGCGCCAGCAGCCTTACCGGGATGTTCGGCGGCTGGGTCTGGTTTCTCGCTATCGGTGGCGGCGCGCTCGCCGACCGTCTCGGGTTCCGCCGGGCGCTTTCGATCGCCTATCTGATTCTTAGCCTCGCCTATTTTCTGATGGGGTCGCTAAGCGCGCCCTGGCTCGCGCCGTTACGTAACAGCGTGCCGCTGGTAGCGCTGGTGGCGTTCGTTCTCGTCCTTCCAGCCCTGGGCGTCGCTCTGGTGAAGCCGTCCGTGGTCGGGACTACGGCTCGTGCCTCCAAGGAAAACGTTCGTTCTGTCGGATACTCGATCTACTACACTCTGGTGAACGTGGGCAGCACTGCAGGACCGCTTCTCGCCTCGTGGGCGCAAGAGCACGGAAAGATGGAAAATGTATTTCGCATCGCCGCGCTGAGTGTGTTCCTTATGCTCTTCGTCGTGCTGCTTTTCTTCAAGGAACCACGCCGCGCCGGCGAAGGCGAGACCGCAAGTCTCGGCCAAGTGACGAGGAACTTTCTTACTGTGCTTTCGAACCCGCGGTTCATGCTGTTCCTCCTGATTTTCACGGGATACTGGGTTGTCTTCTGGCAGGAATTCATCGCGCTGCCGTTATATATTTCCGTATACATTGATCCGCAAGCGGATACGGCGCGGATACTGGCGACCGACCCGATCGTAGTCATCCTGTTCACGATGGTGATCGGGTTTCTGACCAAGCGCATGCAGGCGTTTCACGCCGTCATTCTCGGAACGTTGATTTCAAGCCTGGCCTGGATCCTTCTGATCGTGCATCCGTCGGTTTGGATGGCGGTGCTTACGCTGGTTGTTGTGGCGATCGGCGAGATTACGCAACAACCCCGCTACTACGATTACATCTCTCGGCTTGCTCCTGAGGGGCAACAGGGCACGTATATGGGCTTTGCGTTTCTTCCACTCGGCATCGGATCGTTTGTCGCCGGCAAGTTCAGCGGTTGGCTGATGCACCACTTTGGGGAAGAAATGCACCGGCCGAAATTCGTGTGGTGGTCGGTGGTCGCAGTGGGCCTCGTCACCACGCTGTTGTTGTGGATTTACGACCGCCTCATCAGAGTGGAGGGAACGGTCGAGGGCAAATAGATGACG
>JBAVUV010001065.1:0-3912 GCA_049696955.1 Candidatus Sulfotelmatobacter sp.
CTGTTACAGTCTGAAAGTCAGATATTGGGCTGTTTCAATTTAATCGCAATTGTGCAAGTAGTAGCATGGCGGAAAATGGTTAAACAACAACCAGATCGGCCAATAAAGCGCCATCGGACTTCCCAGAAGCAGCCACAGTCCGCGTCTCTTGGAACGCCAAAAACAAAATCCGAGTATCGCGACCCAAGCGATTGCGAACGGAACACTTCTCGAAATCATTGCGTCGTAGTCAATCGGCATTCTGTAGGTGGGAGCCGACCAGCTTAAGTATGCGGCCACAAAGGATGCTATGAACGTGATACAGAATGTTTGATTCTTGGTCATGCCCGCCCGCAATTCCTCGTCTCATACTGTAACAGCACCGTCGACTTGGTGTTAGCCTTACGCGCCGGTCAGGTTGAGTGGGCAATCCCTTCGGTTTCGCTCGGGGCAGGGTCTTCGCTGCGCCTGAAAAACGGCTACGATCAGGATTACAACTGCGTTCAGAAAACGGCGGCGGAAATGTCTTCAAATTCAGCAAGACAATCGTTATACTTCGCGGCATGAAATCACTAAAGCTGCTCCATCTCCCACGACGAAGATTGATCGGCGTTTTAATCGCGGTTCTTTTTGTGATGTCCGCGGGGATTTTTTATCTTTACGGGCAGGACAAATCGCAATACCCCGATGGCTATGACGCAGTCGAGGCCGCGCCCATGGCCCACAAAGTTCTTTTCGAAAACGCGTTTGTTCGCGTGCTTGAAATCCCCACTCCGCCGACGGGAACGATGATTCCCGTACACCATCACCGCTGGCCGAGTTTCTTTCTAACCTGGGATACAGGCGGCAAGACGTCGCACATTCGTTTTCGTAAGCCGGATGGCAGCGTTCAGGACGTCCCCAGCGTTACCACACCGGTTCACCCCGGCGTATATAAAGTACGGTGGTCGGAACCTGAGCCGATGCGATCGGTTGAAGTCGTCGATAATGTTGGCACTGCAGAAGCCTCTCCAGACCATCCGCCCCTTCTGCGCATTGAAATTAAGTGTCACCCGTAAGAACGGCTGTCTATCGACGTTGGCCGGGAGCTTTCATTAAGCTTCCTCGAAGCGCACCTGCAGTTTGCCTGGGCGGCGGTTTTGATAGAGATCGCTTACCGCCTGAGGCAGATTTTCGAAACCCTCGACCACGTTGTAAATCGGCTTCAACTTGCCGTCGAGCATGAGCCGCGAGAGGTCGTCCTCCGCCTTGAGCCGCTCGTCGTAGAACACATGGAGCCTGAAAGGCTCTGTCTTGAGATTCTTCTGCTGGAGGAGCGCCTCGACTTTATCCGAAATGCCAAAGGACTTGCGAATGTCGAAGGCCTGATTGCGAGTGTTGAAGGGCTGGCTCTCAGGCATCGACTCATCCGCGTAGAACGCGACTACTCCTCCGTAGGAGAATAACCGTCCGCCCGGCTTGATCTGTTCCACGACGGTTTCGGTGAGCGAGCCACCAACGCCATCCGAGTAGACATCGATGCCGTCGGGGAAGGCATCTTTGAGTTGATCCTTAAAATCGGCGGCGCGATAGTCGATGCACCGGTCGATCCCGAGATTCTCGACCACCCAATCGCAGCGGTCCTCGCCACTGGCAAATCCGACGACGTAACAGCCGGCAGCCTTCGCCAGTTGCGCAACGAGGGAGCCGACCGATCCAGTGGCAGCGGCGACCGCGACCCGATCCGACGGCATGAGCGGACCGCACTCGCGCATACCAAAATATGCCGTCATTCCCGAGGTTCCGAACATGTCCATCAGCACTTCCGCAGGCCACATCTTCACCATGGCCGGCCGGAACTTGTAGGTCCACGGTGAGTTCGTTCCGTTCAGAGCTTTGGTAAGTTCGCTTGCGACTCCGAATCCCGCGGCGCCCGCCTCCGCGCTGACGACCTGATACTCTTGCCAGCCTGTCTGGCAGGCGATGACGTCGCCTTTCTTAAACGTGGGGGCGCGCGACTCGATGACTTCCGCACAGGCATAGTTCGCCGCGTCGGTTTCGCCCAAGGGAACGGCTTGTGTGGACATCCGCATGCGTGTGTTGGAATGGATATTGATCAGCTTTACCCGGACCAGAGCTTCGCCGTCCTTCAACTCGGGCAGGGCAACCTCTCGCAGCTCAAAATGCTGCGGGGCGAGTTTGCCCTTATCGAGTGGCCTTGCGTAAATCCATTGCCGGGTCGTGTTAGGCATTGAAGCGGATTGCGCGGACAATTTGCCGCAAGGTCAGCGACTCCTAGGCTTCCTGTGGAACCGGTTCCGGCGCACGCGTGGCCCCCACGCGATAGCGATACGGCCCGAGACTGAGGATCAGCAGCGTCGCCAGCACCGATGCGCAAACAAATCCAGTTAGCGGCACAATATAGGATCCTGTCTTATCGAAACCAAGGCCCATCAGGAAAGCTCCCAATCCGCCAGAGAGGCCGAAGACAGCCCAGATCCATCCGAAAATCACTCCGTAGGAACGCAGGCCAAAGTAGCGGCTGACCAGGTACGCCATAATGTCAGTCTCAGCACCGAGACCGAGACCGACGAAAAAGGCCCCAACGAATGCAGCCAAGATCGCATGGCCCACGGCGAGGAACCCGAGGCCGGCCGCAACTGCAGCGAAAAGCACAGCCGAGACCCGTGGCGCGAAGAACACGTCCAGCAAATAACCACAGCCGATCCGTCCGACGAACATACCGACGCCGAGCAGGGAACTGGCAAGAGCGGCCATCTGAGCTGTGGCTCCCCGGTCGGCCAGGACGGCAGGCAAATGAATGAAACAGGCATGGACACTGGCAGTCACCAGAAAAAACACGCATACCATAATCCAGAACGCTGACGTGCACACACTTTCGCGCAATGTGAGACCGGTTTCGCGCGCTGCATCGGGCTGCGATGCGTGGACCCCTGCATCTCCATCTGGCAGAAAACCCATACTCTCAGGCGTTTCCTTCAGGAGGGCGATAACGAGCGGCAAGGGGATCAGCAAAATCGCAATGCCAAACACACTGTAAGACATGCGCCAGCCAAGCGTTTGAACCAATTTCTGCGCCACCGGAGGAATTACGATTGCACCCACCGCCATCCCGGCCATCACCACGCTCAGAGCCAGTCCGCGGCGCCGGTCAAACCAGTGCGAGATGACGACCGTGTAGGGCATTGCTCCGGCACTGCCGCCGAGCGTGCCCAAAGCGAAGTAGAACACATAGAGTTCCCATAGCGATCCTGACAGGAATCTGCTGCAAACCAGAATCAAGCCCAGGAGGGTCATGGAGGGAATGAGCACCCTGCGCGCACCGAAGCGGTCGACTAATCGGCCGGCGAGGGGGAAACATAGCGCGGCAGTCAGGCTGTGAATTCCGAAGGCTAGCGAAATCTTGGCGCGTCCGGCGTGAAATTCCTGGGCGATCGCGGCGGCAAAAATCCCGAAGGGAAGTATGACGATTGTAACGGTGCTCAGAAAGAGAGCCAGGGCCCCGGTCAACGCGATCCACCAGCCGTAAAACACTTTGGGCTTTGTGCCCGTCATTCCCATATTCAAAAAGAGCCAGCCCGGGGTCAAACGCCCTGCGACCCGGTTACGTTATACCCGCTGCGTCTCCGCAGTCAATGTAAATGCCTTTGCACTGGATTTGACAAACCGCTGATTGACAAACCAAGGGAAAAGCCGACAAGATGATCCGCACGTTCAAGTACGCGGTCTCGACAACTTGTTCGCGGCTTGTTCGAGTAAGGAAATATGTCCACGCAAGACGCTAACCCGGTCCTCTTGCACAGCTTCGAGCCGTTCAGCGCTGAGTATCTCAGGGACCCGTATCGCTTCATGTCGTATGCGCGTGAAGCCGGGGCGGCATTTTATTCCGCCGAATTTGACTACTGGATCGTCACTCGCTATGAGGACATACGC
>JBAVUV010001066.1:0-11429 GCA_049696955.1 Candidatus Sulfotelmatobacter sp.
CACCAACACGTTATTTTCTCCAAGCCGGGCACGACGGAACAGGCTGCGCGAGTGCAACAGGATCCGCGTTATTGGCAGCAACGCTATCGGCGCGAACTACCAGTGATCGCGCCGGCGGCAGAGCGAGGCATCGCTTCGCAATTGCCAGCTGGCCAGCGTGTTTCAAAGCCTCCCAAGAGCCCGAAACCCAAGGGAGACTGGCAGGAGAACCTCGGCAGCGGCGGAAGTGTCGGCGCCGGAAACTATCCAGCCAAGTTCTCGTTCCTCGGGACCACCGCCAACTGCGGCAGCGCCACGAAGCCCGACTTTGTCGTGTACAGCACGGGCCTCGCCGGGTCGACCGGCCAAGCCAGCATCGTTGCTTACGACAACCTTTATTCTGGTTGCGGCGGTACTGTGCCCTCGACCTACTGGGCCTACAATACGCAGGGTCAAATTTTGACTTCTCCCGCCTTCTCTCGCGACGGCACTCAGGTCGCGTTCGTTGAAACCAACGGTGGATTCGGAATCTTGGTGTTGTTGAAATGGGCTGCGTCTGCGTCTGAGACGGTCTCTAGCCCGCTCACGCTCACGGCGGTCAGCAACGGCACCTACCGAGCTTGCACCGCTCCCTGCATGACGACCATTGACCTCAAGGACGGGTCAGGTATCCAAACGGATGACACGACCTCATCGGTCTTTGCCGACTTAAGTGACGATACCGCGTGGGTGGGCGGTGCCCGTGGCTGGTTGCACAAGATCACTGGAATTTTCCTGGGAACGCCGGCTGAGGTGACAGCAGGTCTTTTCCCCGTTCAGGTTAATCCAGGCAATCCGACCACTCTTTCCAGTCCCGTGCATGACTATTCCTCCGGAAACGTGTTTGTGGGGGATCAAGGTGGGTATGTTTATCGAGTTGATTCCTCGACCGGTGCGGTGACGGCATCGGGCCAGATTGATCACGGAGTCGGCATTGTACAAGGCCCGATTGTCGATTCCACCGCGGAACTGGTGTACGTCTTCGCGTCGAGCGATGGCAATGGGACTTGCAACACCAACACCACGAACTGCACCGGCGTGTATCAGCTGAGCACGAGTTTCGGCGCCGGCACTAAGGGAACCGAGGCAGTCGTCGGAGCTAGCACTGCTTCGGGAACGGACCCGAAACCGCTCTACATTGGCGCCTTCGATATCGCATACGAAAGCTCAACCACTGCCACCGGAAATCTTTATGTTTGCGGTAATACGGGCGGAGCTCCCACGTTGTACCAGGTGCCGATTGTGGCCGGTGTTCTGCCGGCAGTAGGAATTCCGACCACGCGCCTTACGCCAACCGCGGACGCTCCGGCATGTTCTCCGGTAAAGGATGTCTACAACACGAATGCCAGCGGAGGGCCCACGGAAAAAGTGTTCGTGAGCGTCGAAAATAATGGTTTGAACACAGCCTGTTCCAATGGCGGCTGCCTCTTCAACTTCGTGGACACTCAGTGGCAGCCTTCCACGGCGTACAGGATTGGACAAGAGGTCTTCGCGCTCAGCAGCAACGATGGCCACCCTTACATCTACGTCGTCACCGCAGCTGGAACTTCGGGAGCGGCGCAGCCCCATTGGCCGAATACGGCTGGGGCTGAGTTCGCGGATGGCACTGTCCAGTGGATTGACCAAGGAAAGCTTTTGGGTTCCGCGCTGCCAGTATGGAAATCCGGCCAGGTATTCACCCAATCCGACCCCAGAGTCGTCGACAGCAATGGGAATGTCGAAATCGTAACCAGTCCTGGGGGAGGAACGACCGGGACCACGACACCAGCGTGGAGCACCACTCCAGGCGTAACCACGATCGACGGGACAGTGACTTGGACCAGCGGCGGGGGTTTGGGCAGCTTTGTACTTCCGGCCGCGGGCGGTACTAGCGGCCTTATTATTGATAACACCGTGGGAGCGGGGACTCAGGTCGGGGCGTCTCAGATATATTTTTCCACCCTAAGCGACCAGGCTTGCGGAAGCTCGGGCACGGGCGGGTGCGCGGTACAAGCGTCGCAATCGGCGCTACAGTGAGGAAGGAAAAGCATCTTATGTCGATCAGTGATTCATCGAGCAACATTGAACCGCGCCTTGAAGCAAGCAAAAAGAAACAGTACCAGAAGCCGGGTTTTCGTTACGAACAGGTTTTCGTAACTTCGGCCCTCTCATGCGGTAAGACAGTAGGTGGCAGCGAAGGTGGTTGCGGCACTAACTCGAGTGCGTCATGAGGCAGCCGGATGAGACTGCTGATCCTGCCGTCGCTGCGAAGTGCGACCTTGCAAGCGAGACTTTGCGCGAATTCGGTAGCCTTCGCTTTGCCGCAACCGGCTGGAGCATGTTGCCTTCGGTTTGGCCCGGGGAAACATTAGTGGTCGAGCGCTTCAGAGACGATAAAGACGACGATAAGAACAAAGATCACGTGCGCGTTGGGGATATCGTGCTGGTCGGCCGCGACGGTAGGCTTTGCGCCCACCGTGTGACCGCTGTTCCTGATCGCTACGGAGATCCGCACTGGATTACTCAGGGAGACGCACAGCCCGCGCCAGACCGTCCTGTAACGGCGAGTGAGTTGTTGGGTCGTGTAACTCACGTGATTCGCAGAGGAAAACCAGTTGCACTACCTGCGCGGTTGAGCGCGGTCGAGACCCTGATCGCTAAAGTTGTCCGGCGCTCCCTTCCGGCAGCGCGCGCCCTTATTTACCTGAATCGCTTGCGGCAAACTTCAGAAACGTCGGTTCTTTCGTGCCAGGGTTAGCCACACAAATCGAGTGCTACGGCGTGGTGATCGCCATCGGCGGTGTCGCTGTCAGGGTGAACACCACGGACGCCGATTTCCTTGAGATGTTGCAGAACCGCTATGCCGGTTTCGTAAGCACGAATGCTCCCGCCGAATTCGAATTCGATGTAGAGTTGAATGCCCCTCCGGCCATTAATCCGAATGCGGATGTCCGCGTCACTTACGACTCGGGACGCTGGTTGCTGGAGCGCGGCGATTTTCGTGCCGAGTGGGAACCGGCTGCGCGCCGCGGCAGCATTCGCCAGAACGCGAACCCATACTCCATTGACGCCGTTCTGCGCATCGTCCATACGCTGGTACTGGCGAAGCAGGGCGGATTCCTTCTTCACTCGGCCAGTGCGATTCGCAATGGAAAGGCGTTCCTGTTTGCTGGAGTTTCCGGAGCCGGGAAGACGACAATCTCACGGCTCGCGCCCGCTGATGCGACGTTGTTGACTGACGAAATCTCCTACATACGCAAGCACGGCGATGGCTACATCGCGTACGGGACGCCCTTCACCGGCGAGTTGGCGAAACTGGGCGAGAACGCGTCGGCGCCGGTGGCTGCGCTGTATTTGCTGGCGCAGGGTCCGGAGAATCGCATCGAGCCAATCGCCATAGCGGACGCAGGACGCGAACTCCTGGCTAACATGCTTTTCTTTGCCAAAGATCCAGAGATGGTTCGTTGCGCATTTCAAGCGGCGTGTGACTTCGTCGATCGCGTTCCGGTTTACAGGCTTACCTTTGTACCCGACGTGCGCGTCTGGGAGATGATTGGATAAAAATGCAAAACAAATTGTATGTTGCACGCAGTCCGCGAATCGCAGCCCGTATGCTTGGTGAAGAAATGCTGGTCATGTCGGGGCAGGGCTCCACGCTGTTCACATTGAATGCCACTGCAACCATTCTGTGGCAAGCCGCCGACGGCGCCACTTCGCTTAAAGAAATCGTCGAACGCCGCATCTGTTCCGAGTTCGAAGTAGCTCCTGGAGATGCGCTGCGCGACGCGGAGGAGTTAACCGAAAGTCTGGCAAGGCACGGGATCCTCTTGATATCAGATCAACCCATCGTGAATCCGCGCGCCGCCGTTCAGGAGCAATCACAACAATGAGCGTTTTAATGCAGGAAGTGAGCGAGCGGGCGCTGCAACTGGGCGTTCCCCTGAGCGCGCAGCTCGACCTCACCTACCGCTGCAACGAGCAGTGTGTTCATTGCTACCTCGACCACGACGACCACGGCGAAATGACTACTGTAGAGATCAAGCATCTGCTCACTGAGATGGCGGAAGCGGGCGTTTTTATTCTCACCCTGAGCGGCGGCGAGATTTTTCTGCGCAAGGATTTCTTTGAGATTCTGGAGCACGCTCGCTCTCTCACTTTCTGCGTCAAGCTCAAGACCAATGCCGTGCTGATCCGCGAAGCGCATGCCGCGCGCCTTCGCGATCTCGGAGTGGAGTCGATTCAGATCAGCATTTATTCCCACCGGCCCGAAGTGCACGACGCAATCACGAAAGTCAAAGGTTCGCTTCGACGCTCGCTCAATGCCGTCCGCTTTCTCAAATCGCAAGGCCTAAAAGTCATCATGGCCAATGTGCTGATGACGGGAAACATGCAGGACTATCACGGCGTCCGTGCACTTGCCGATGAACTTGGCGCCGAATACACACTGGACCCCACCATCACTCCAATGATGGATGGCGACCGCGCAGTTCTTAACTTAAACGCTGGCGAGCCAGCTCTCCGCGAACTTTTTCGCGACGAATTCTTCGTCGGCAACGCGGATGAATTTTGCGCGCCGCCGCCCCCGCCTGACGCCGAGAGCCTGGCTTCCTTGCCCTGCAGCGCGGGCCACACTGCCTGCTACATTTCTCCCTACGGAGAATTTTATCCTTGCGTGCAGTTTCCCTTGTCGTGCGGCAACGTACGGCAACAGCGCTTTATCGACATCTGGCGCGACTCCGAACAGTTGAAAGAAGTACGCTCGATTCGCTTGAAGGATTTGTCTGGCTGCTCGGAGTGCGCGCATGGTTCCACCTGCACCCGCTGTCCGGGTTTAGCGTTTCTGGAAGGAAACATGCGTGGGCCCTCCACCGCGGATTGCGAGAAGTCCTTCGCCCGCACCGGCATTCCCTCGGTTAATTTGCTGGCCAAAAAAGAAAAAGCTGCGCCGCCACGCCTGGTGCAGATTCAACTTGTGCCGGCCATCACGGGCACCAGACTGTCTCGACCGCACTCTGCTGTCAGCAGCCTGGGGCTATAGCCGCCGCGCTCACAACAAATTCTGCCGCCGAACACAACAATCACTAACGTTCATGCTCCGTTCGTAACGCCGGCCAGAACCGGTTTGCCGATAGCATTTGCGCAGGAGCACTTTGCTATGCGCACAAATTGCAGGATTCTCCTGTTTTTCGTCGCAGCGATTTCGTTGGGGGCCGTGGCTGCCCACAGTCAGGATGCACCTTCGCTGGGCGACCTTGCACGGCAGCAGCGGCAACAAAAGCAACAGGCAAAGGCCGCGCCAGGCAAGGATGCCAAGCCCCCGAAAGTAATTACGAACGAAGAGCTTTCATCGCACCCAGCAGCACCTTCCACCGCCGCGACCAGTGGCCGCGAACCGACTTCTGCGCCTGACTCCGCAAGCGCTCCAAAGGTGCCAGCCGAGCAATGGAAGTCGCAGATTCTGTTGCAGAAAAATCAGATTTCGTCGCTGCAAACTCAAATTGACCAGTTGAACGAGTCGATACGGTTTGCCCCCGCGAACTGCGTTGAAAATTGTGCATCCTGGAATGAGCGTCAGAAAGAAAAGCAGCAGCAAGTAGAACGCATGCAGGCTCAGCTGGAAGAACAGAAGAAACGTTTGGACGAAATGCAGGAATCAGCCCGCAGACAGGGTTATGGAAGCTCGGTCTACGACCCTTAGACGCACAACGACGAGGCAAAAATAGTTCTCCTCCCTGCTCAAAAGGGTAAGAGAGTCTGCGTGCAGATTTTATTTTCACGATTGCGCTTCCTCCAAAGCTCGGCGTCGTGCGAAATTAGTCGGATGGCATTATTCGTTCGTCCTTCACGCATCCATGCAGTCGGTGTTTTCACTACAACTCCCATCCGCAAAGGCGCTCGCGTGGTCGAGTATTCTGGTCCGCGCCTGACTGCCGAGGAAGCCAACCGGCTGTATGACGGCGCGAGCCGCACTTACCTTTACGGGCTGGATGACGGTAAGACTGTCATTGACGGCGAAGGCGTGGGGGCCTACCTGAACCATTCCTGCGACCCCAATTGCGAAGTCGATGAAATCAAGAATCGGGTTTGGATTCTCGCGATCCGTAACATCGCAGCCGGCGAAGAGCTGCTGTGGGACTACAACCTCTACGATGACGATGATCCGGCACCGTGCCACTGCGGCTCGCCGAAATGCCGTGGCACCATGTATTCGCGGGAATGGATGGCCAAGTTGCGGCGCAAGGCCCGAAAGAAACCGGAAAAACGCGCGGCGGCCCGGGCAGCGAAAAAGATTCAGCCAACCCGGCTCGTAGAAAAAACAAAATCCTTGGCGAATGAAGTTAGCCTTAGGCGCTCTGCGGGCTAACGTCGGGCCCAGCCGGCTGCGGCACTGTTTTCTTCCCGCGTTCCCGCCAGCCTTCGATAATCAGATACAGCACGGGGATGAAGAAAAGATTGAGCACGGTCGACATAATCATGCCTCCGAATACCGTTGTGCCCACGGAATGACGACCGTTTTCGCCGGCTCCAGTCGCGAGCACCAGAGGCACAACGCCCAAAATAAACGCCAGCGAGGTCATGATGATTGGGCGAAAGCGAATCGCCGCAGCTTGCACAGCCGACTCTACCAGCGGAACACCGCGCCCGCGCAATTGCTCGGCGAACTCCACGATCAGAATTGCGTTTTTGCTGGAGAGCCCGACCAGCATCACCAGTCCCACCTGGCAGAAGACGTCATTCTCCAGTCCGCGAATCCATTGCGCTCCCAGTGCGCCCAGCAACGCCATGGGAACGGCGAGCAACACGATAAACGGCAATACGAAACTTTCATATTGTGCCGAAAGGGTGAGATACACGACGAGAGTTCCGAGCGCAAATAAAATCAGCGATGTTCCCCCAGCCTGCAATTCTTCGAGCGACAGCCCCGTCCAGCTATAGGAAAATCCCTGCGGCATTTTGCTGGCCAGCTGATCCATCGCCGCGATTGCCTGTCCGGAACTGTACCCGGGAGCCGCCGACCCATCGATCTCCGCCGAGCGGAACAGGTTGTAGTGGCTGATGACCTGCGGGGTTGTGGTCTGCGTGATGCTGATTAGATTGTCCAGAGGAATCATCGCTCCACTGTCGGAACGGACGTAGAACTCTTTCATGTCCTGTTCCGTGGATCGGTATTGCTTGTCCGCCTGTACGTAGACGCGATAGGACCGATTGTTGAAATCGAAATCGTTCACATACGACGAGCCCATATAGACGCCGAGTGTGTCGGTAATTTGAGAGAGCGGCACGTGCAGGCTCTTCGCCTTTTCGCGATCGATGGTCACAAGAAACTGCGGATCGTTCGCGGTAAACGGTGTATACAAGCCAACTAGATCTTTGCGCGCGGCGGCTTCCCGGATTATGCCGTGGGTTGCCTGGGAAAGTTCCTCCAGGGTGTGGGCAGCCTGATCCTGCACAACGAATTGGAAGCCCCCGAATTGTCCCAGGCCTTGCACTGCGGGAGGAAGCGTGGCAAATGCGATTGCTCCTGAAATCCCAAACAGACGGGGGCGAACCCGGTTCAGAATTGCAGACGCAGTATGCTCCTTGCCCTTGCGCTGGGAGTACGGCTTGAGAGGAACGAAAATAATTCCCTGATTCGGCGCGCTCCCGGAGAAACTGAAGCCCGCGATCGAGAACGTTCCCTCCGCTTCCGAGACATCGCTCAGCAGAGCCGAAACCTGTTTCCCGATGGCTTTCGTATATTCCAGAGATGCCCCGGAGGGCGCTTGAATGACGACAATGAAATATCCCTGGTCTTCGTTCGGGACGAATCCGCCGGGCACGCGCGTGAACACAAAATAAGTCAGCCCCAGACCGGCAAAAAACAGGATCACCATTACCAGCTTGTAATCCAGCACGTGATGCAGCACAGCACGGTAACCGCGCGTGACGGCAGCCACGCCATCGTCAAACTTTTGCAGCAACCACCACTTCTGCCGATGCGGGCCGCTCAAGAAGATGGCCGCCAGCACAGGGGCCAGGGTGAGCGCGTTGAACGCCGAAATGGCAATGGAAAATGCGATGGTCAGCGCAAATTGGCGAAACAGAATTCCGGTCGTCCCGGGAAAGAAAGCAACCGGAACAAACACGGCACACAGGACCAGCGAAGTGGCGATGACGGCGCTGGTGATCTCAGCGGTGGCGGCTGCCGCCGCTTTGTGCGAGTCGTGCTCACCCTCAGTGATATGGCGCTCAATGTTTTCAATCACAACGATCGCGTCGTCGACGACCAGGCCGGTAGCCAGCGTAATGCCGAACAACGTCAGCGTGTTGATGGAGAAACCGAGTAATTTTATAAAGATAAAGGTCCCGATGAGCGAAACCGGAGTGGCGATGAAGTGAATCATCGTCGTCCTCCAGTCGCCGAGAAAGATAAAGATCACCAGGATGACCAGGAAAATCGCCGAACCCACCGTGTAGACCACATCGCGGATCGACTCGCCCACGGCGTCGGTCGTGTCGAAGGCGACTTTATAGCGCATTCCCGGCGGGAATTTTTTGGAGAGCCGCTCCAGTTCGGCGATGGCGCGACGGTCGACATCGAGAGCATTCGCGGTAGAAAGCTGCGTTACGCCCATCCCGACCGCGTCCTGACCGTTAAACTGCAAGTCCGTACTGTAATCTTCCGCACCCAACTCAGCCCGCCCCACATCCTTTAGGCGCACTAAAGTTCCATCGGCATTCGTCTTGAGAATGATGTTGTCGAACTGGCTGGCTTCACTCAGGCGCCCCACGGCGCGGACGCTGATCTGATATTGCTGTCCTTCCGGGGCCGGTTGCTGGCCCACTTGCCCGGCCGCCACTTCCACATTCTGTTCGGAAAGAGCGCTCACCACGTCCGGCGCCGTCAACCCGCGTCCCGCCATGCGCACCGGATCCAGCCACAGCCGCATGGAATACTTGCGCTCGCCGAAAATAATTACATCAGCCACGCCAGGGATGCGCTTCAGCGCATCCCTGACGTAGATGTCCAGATAGTTGCTCATGAACAACGTGGAGTATTTGTTGTTGTCGGAGATAATAGCGGCGCCGAAAACGAAATTCTGCGAACTCTTCGCGGTCGTGATCCCGATCGCTTTCACGGCTGCGGGCAGACGTCCTTGTGCCGTATTGACGCGGTTTTCGATGTCGACTGTGGCCAGGTCTGGATCGCGGGTTATGTCAAAGGTGACGGTGATGCCGCTCGTGCCGTCATTGCCGCTGGTGGAGGTCATGTACTTCATGCCTTCCGCCCCGTTGATCTGCTGCTCCAGCGGGATGGTGACGGCACTCTCCACCGTCTGCGCGCTGGCTCCGATGTAAGCGCTGGAAACGCTCACCTGCGGCGGCGCGAGGTTGGGAAATTGCGAGATCGGAAGCGTGGGGATTACCGCCGCGCCAGCCAAAACGATAAGCAGGGCGCAGACCGAGGCGAACACCGGGCGTTTAATAAAGAAGGCAACGAACATAGAAATCGGACTGTGCGCTCAGCGAAAGGCTGGCAATTAGCAGTTGGCGTTTAGCGAATCAACCATCCTGCCACTCACCGGCGACACTTGCGCCTCTGATTGTCAACCGCTCCTTGCTTAATGTTTTGAAACACTGCGACTTAACAAACTGAAGCCCGAAGCCCCAAGGCCCAAGGCCGAAACGTGCCCTTCTCAGCCTTTTGGAATCACCGGTGCTCCATCCAGCAGGAACTGCGTTCCCGAAACGATCACCTTATCGCCAGGCTTGATGCCATCCTGCACTTCGTAATCGTTCCCCACCGTCTGCCCGATCTTCAGCGCTTTCTGCCGCGCCACGTAGCCACCATTCTGAGGCTCGGCAACAAAAGCGAAATACTGTCCCGCCAGCCGGGATACGGCGAGGATGGGAACCTCGGGATTATCATGCGTGCCCCACACGATGCGCGCCCGGATAAATTGAGATTGGCGGAGCGCGTCATTACTGTTCGCGATGAGCGCCTTAACTAGTATGGTTTGCGTAGCGTTGTCCACTTGGGGCGATATAAAGCTGACGCGGCTGGTGGCCACCACTTTGTCGTTGCTGTCCAGGATCTGCACCGGCAGATTCATCTTCAATTGCGTCGCGTGGTCGATCGGCACATAGACGTACACTTCCATACTGCCTGGCTTGTCGACCGTAGTAAGTTGCGTGGAGGTAGTAACCCGATCCCCCACGCGCACCGGAACGTCACCGACAATTCCGCTCCATGGCGCCACTACCCTGTAATAGTGCAATTGAACCTGTTGTTCGCTCACCTGGGCGTCGAGCGAATCCATCTGCGCCTGGGCCGAGTCCATCGCCGATTTCGCCTGATCGAGATCCTGCTTGCTCACAACGCCGGCAGAATAAAGCCCCTGGGCGCGCTCGTACTGCTGCTTGGTCCAGTTGAGATTGGCCTGTTGCGCCTCCAGCGAACTCTGCTGGCTCTTCACCGTGGCCTGCTGCTTCAGGGGATCGATCTCCATCAGCGGGACGCCGTCCTTCACCATTTCTCCCGAGCGGACAAAGATCTTTGTGATCTGCCCCTCCACCTGCGGCATGATCACGGCCGAATCGCGCGATTTAAGGGTGGCCACATATTCCGTGGCATCATTGACCGGAGTGGCGCTCGCCACTTGCACCTTCACCGGCATCGCCGGCGGTCCGCTCGCATGCGCATTCGCCGGGCCACTCCCCGAGCACCCGAGGCTGACCCCGGTGCAGGCAACCGCCACCAGGAGAAGAGTCTCCTTCAAAAGATTATTCTGTCTCACGCCCATGAATATCGATACCTGCCGCAAGAAATGGTGAAGCACTACAATACCGAACAAAGGCCTTCGGGGAAAGCCTTGAACCACAATTAGACGGCGTTACGGTTCAAGCGTTAGGTGCCACTTAGAAGATTCATCCACAGCCCGCCAGGACGCAAAATAATCTCGGCGCACCGGTGAAGAAATAGGGAAGGCCCAGACCGGGATTCCACTTCAGGACTTCCCGCGCTCCACTTCCATCGTCTCACTCTGCTACATTGTTGCGCTATGGAGCAAATTCCCTCTCAGCATGCCCGCAGCTTCGCCAGCGACAACAACGCCGGCGTGCACCCTGAAATTCTGACTGCACTGGCAAGGGCAAACCAAGGCCACGTAGTGGCCTACGGAGCCGATCCCCACACGCGCTCTGCGATTAAAAAGTTCGAAGAACATTTTGGCCCTGACATCGCAGTCTTTTTCACTTTTAACGGAACGGGCGCGTATGTGCTCAGTCTGCAGGCTTTGACTCGCTCTTTCCAGTCAGTCCTGTGCAGCGACTATGCTCATATCTACACCGACGAATGCGGCGCACCGGAAAAGCATACCGGCTGCAAACTGATTCCTCTGCCGCAGCAGGACGGCAAGATCACGCTGGACGCCGTACGGCATGCCTACCAC